>NZ_JAKGBG010000007.1:0-156616 GCF_021532595.1 Pseudoalteromonas sp. OFAV1 | reverse complement strand
AGCACCTATGGGTTTAATAAATCAGCAAGTTATTTGAATTTTGAAACAACAACAAAAACCAGTATCCAAGATATTGCTAAAGTATCTGACGATACAGTCATTGTTATTGCTGGTTCTAAATAATTATGATGAATTCTAAGTAGTAGGCCGATACCGGCCTGCTACACACCCTAACCCTATTATATTAACGCAGCGATAAGACCAAATAAGCCGCCAAACACCCCGCCCCAGATCACTAACCAACCTAAATGTTCTTTGATCATGGTTTGAATAATATCTTTTACCATAGTTGGCGTTAGTTCATTTAAACGCTCATCAACTAAACGCTCAACTGTACCATGTAATGACCCACCTAGATGAGAGTTGGCAAATAGCTTTTCATCAAGAATCGTTTTAAATTCGTCGCTCTTTGATATATCAATCACCGCCGCTTTCATTTTTTCAATGAAAGGTTCACGCATAGGCTCTAACGCATCTCGGCCACCAAACATAGACAGCATGCCACCAAATTGTGAGTTTTCAATGACCTCAATTAAAGAATCATAAGCCGGACTTAAATTAACTTCACTAATAACTGGCTCAAGATCAATATTAGGTTTCGCTAAAGCCATGACTTGATCAATTTTCTCTTCTGCAAAAAACTCGGTCATAACTAAGTTACGTATAGCAACTTTAAAAGAGGCAAATTTAAGAGTAATGACACCTGATCCGTAAAGAAAAGGGACTTTTTCAAACAGCATATGAATTGCAAGCCAGTTTGTTACAGCCCCAGATAAGGCAAATAAACCAACCGTTAATACAACTGTTTGATCAAATAAAAATCCGACTAATACTAAGGCAACTGCCACTAAATTAGTGATGAGACTTTTATTCATCTGAATCCTCGTAAATTAATTACTAAACTTTAATAATATTAACGCCATGGGTTTGTTAATTCACCGTCTTTTTGCCATAGTTTAATTATATGGTTAAAAGGTGAACAGAATTATGTGGAATTCGGTGAATGAGCAGATAAGCCAAGCGATGCATTTTGAGTTTAAGCATACTTTTAAACGCCAGTTACAATCACCCAATAACGATAAATACTTCCATATTGGTGATGATCTACACCACTTCTTTGTTAAGGTAGCTCACTTAAGTGATTTAGAGCGACTCGAATGTGAAGCTTTTAATTTAGAGCTGCTCACGCAAGAGAGTTTATTTATGATACCCGATTGCATCACTACAGGTTGTAACATTGAGTATTCATTCATCGTTCTAGAATGGTTAGAACTTGATAAGCAACCACATTCAAATTGGTATCAAATGGGTGAACATTTAGCCATGCTTCATCAAAAACATACTCAAGCCATGTTTGGCTTTGATAATGATAACTTTTTAGGTCCAACTGTTCAGCCCAATCGATGGCACAGAAAGTGGGATGTTTTTTTTGCAGAGGAACGAATAGGCTGGCAACTGCAATTGTTACAAGAAAAAGGCATTGAGTTAGTAAACCAAGAAATGTTCATCGCCTTTATTAAAGATGCACTGCATAGCCATGTAGTGGAACCATCTCTACTCCATGGTGATTTTTGGCGAAGAAATATGGGGTTTTATAACACCGTACCCAGTATTTTCGATCCAGCTTGTTATTATGGTGATCGGGAATGTGATATCGCAATGAGCGAATTATTTGCTCCACTGCCAGACGCCTTTTACGAGGCATACAACGCGTTATACCCATTACAATCTGGATATGAGCAACGAAAACTCATCTATCAACTTTACCCTGTTCTTAACCATGCAAACATTTTTGCAGGACACTATCTTACTGAAGCAAAACAACAAATCGAATTACTCCTTAAATAACATTAAAATCGTTGTAAAACGAATGTCATAAACCGTTAATCGTGGCTATAGTTTACTTATAACGCGTTCAGATACAGGTGCTAGCCGCTTGTTTAGCGGTTAGTAAGTTATACCAATCTGATTAAATCTAGATTCATTTTTCATGGGTTAAGGTTTAATTCTGATTGCAATTTAACGAACTCAGGCATGCCTGATTAAGGTAAAAGCTGATGAAAGAACATTTCACACAACGTATTTCATGCCCTCATTGTGGCCACTATATACATGTTGCTCTTGATGCAAGCGACGGTGACCAGGATTACTACGAAGATTGCAGCGCATGCTGTAACCCGATCCACTTAAATATGCATATTGATTACGCACACAACAAACTAGAACTTTTCGTTGACAGCGACGACGAGCAAATTTTTTAATTTGCTCGTTTGCTATGTTCTTGTTGGGATAGGTAATTTTCTACGGTGTTTATAATGGTATAGGTTTGTTGATCAACTTCGATATTAAGCTTATCACCAACACTGTACTTATCTAAATTTGTGATTGCGAGTGTTTCTGGGATTAGGTGCAACCAAAAGCCCTGTTCATCAACTTCGCCAACGGTCAAACTTGCGCCATTAACACTAACAAAACCTTTGTAGAGTACGTATTTTTGCCAATCAGCTGCTAATGATAAGTGCATTTTACAATTATTTTGATCATCGTTAATTGCAATAATTTCTGCCATACAATGAATATGACCAGAAACAATATGCCCTCCTAATTCTGTGCCAAAGGTAACTGAACGCTCAAAATTTACTGTGTCATGCTCAGTTAATGCACCTAAATTAGTTAGTCTTAGTGTTTCATCTATTACATCAAAATCAATAAAACTGAACTCTGCTGATTGTTTTTCAAAACTCACGACTGTCAAACAACAGCCATTAATAGCAATACTCGCCCCCAAAGTTAAGTTAGCAGCATAGTCATTAGCTACCTGTAAAGTGAGTCGTAAAATTCCACCTTCGTGAATCGCTTTTTTTACAATAGCTTGGGTTTGTACAATTCCGGTAAACATAGCAACACTTCTTTTCTTCACTAAATAGATAACTGCGATTTTTATTGATCTATGAATAGATTACAATGTTTGTCTGTTTTTTTAGTTGTGTGTTTTTTATGCTTTTTTGTAGTTGGGAAGCCAAGCGCTTAATTTCTTTAGCCATCCCTGTGTTTTTGGCGCAAGTTACACTTATTTTAATGACTGTGGTTGATACAGTAATGGCAGGTCAAGTAAGCGCAACTGACTTAGCTGCTTTATCAATTGCAACTGGTATCTGGAACCCATTAATGCTTGCCCTTCAAGGAATTTTACTTGCGCTTACAGGAATTATTGCGCAATTTTCAGGTTCAAATGATAAACAAGGAATTAGTCATTATTTTCAACAAGGCTTATATTTAGCACTGATACTCAGTTTCATAGGTGTCTTAGTGGCAGGTTTTGCTGATAGCGTATTAAATCAACTGGACACCAGCGCTGCGATTACATCTCTGGCTGAGCAATATATTTACTTTGTTAAATGGGGAATGCTGGGCTTTTTGCTATTTAGCGTGTATCGCAATATTACTGAGGGTATGGGTATGACAAAGCCAGCCTTCTATATCAGTCTAATCGGTTTAGCTGTAAATGTTCCTGCAAACTATGTGTTTATCCACGGTAAATTAGGGTTTGATGCCTATGGTGGTGCCGGATGCGGTATAGCCACAGCACTTGTATTTACTTCTATGGCGCTAACTCAAGTCATTTACTGTCATTTCAGTAAAAAAGTAAATGCTAAAGAACTCCTCGCTAATTTTGCATTACCAAAATTCTCAACAATGTGGATCATTACCAAAGTAGGTATTCCTATCTCACTTGCTACCTTTTTTGAAGTAACCTTATTTGCTTGTATTCCTTTATTTATAGCTCATTTAGGTGCTGTAGCAGTCGCTGGCCATCAGATTGCAGCTAGTGTAACCACCTTGCTATTTATGATGCCACTAAGTCTCTCAATTGCGATAAGTATACGTATTGGCAATTTATTTGGTCAGCAGCACTTTGAGCAATTAAGAAATGCAGTAAGAACTAGCTATATTCTGGCAGCTGTAATTGCATTTATGCTAGCCAGTATTACTTTCTTTGCTCGTGATATCATCAGCCAATTGTATTCAGATAATCCTGAGGTATTAGCACTTGCCTCTTCAATTATGGTATTGGCTTGCATCTACCAATTGCCAGACGCTTTACAGGTCTCAGCTAACGGCATTTTACGTGGATTAAAGCACACAGCCCCTATTGGCTACATAACATTTGTTTCATATTGGCTGATCGGATTTGCGCTTGGATTCGTACTTGCTCGTACAGATTTAATTGTTCCAGCAATGGGCCCTCATGGCTTTTGGATAGGCATTATTGTGGGGTTAAGTGCCGCAGCGATTATGTTGATGTTCACTGTTCATAGGCGATTTAAACATGCACCATTTTTGCAAAACCAATAGCCTTCTAAACTCTATTATTGCTCTAGTGTGTGTGGCACTTATTGCCTGCACACCCTCTTCTGGTGATGTAAATCACACCTATGCGCAAAGACTAAATAACGTGCTTAAAACCGAAGGTTTTAAGCTATCTAAACCGAGTACACTAACTGTTAAGCACTTCTCTTATGACGATGAAGACAAAACAACGATCGGCATGCTTGAACTTGCCCAGTTACGTCAGTGTAAGCTTGCAACTCTGATTGCTGAGCACAATAACCAGCTTGGCAAAACGGCAACACCCGCTAATGTTTTGAGTTATCAAATTAAGTTTATACAAAGCGCAAATAAATGCTTAGAAAGCATTGATGAACAAGATGAACTTTCTGAAAAAATAAAACTCACCGCAGCAAAAAAACAAGCAAACTTAGCCAACTACTTTAAAGCTATGCTGTTCAACGAAACCGAGTTTAAACAAAGCTGGCAACTAAGTTCGACTTATATTGATGAAAATACGTCAGGTTTTAGCGAAACCGTGAGCGCATTGGAGCAGATTGCTAAATTAAACAATCAAATTACTACCAGCAAAATAAACGATATGGAGCCCGATAAAATCATCAGCCAACTTGAAGTGTTAAACCGTTTTAAATACAACAAGCTGTTAATTTCGGCGGCTCGAGCCCAAACACATTACAATCAACAATTAACAGAGCTGCTTATGCAGTACACAAATGATGAACTCTGTCCTGCCAACAAGAATAAACAAAAAGCACAAACGCTAAGTAATGTGTTTAAAAAGTTTTATTTGGAGCAGTTACAACCTTATCAATCATTCTTGGTGGGAAGATTAGAAACCCTACAACCACTTTATCATCAAATATGGCGTGACACTGAAATGAGCCCATTAGTAGATAGCGAAAGTAATGAGGCAATTTTACGTAATCTTAAGCGCTCTGCTAAAAGCCATGTAACTTGGTGGCAAGGTTTTTATCGAGCGTGCGAAATTAGTCCGTTATGAGTAAAAAACCAGCACTTAACATAAAAATAGCTAAAGCTGCTTGATTCACACAAGCAGTCGCTATATATTAGCCTCCGTTGTTTAGCCAAGCTGACAACTTTTTAAATCAAAATACAACCGTAGCTCAGTTGGTTAGAGCACTACCTTGACATGGTAGGGGTCGGTGGTTCGAATCCACTCGGTTGTACCATGATTTAGGTATAACCAAAAGAAAGAGCACTACCACTCTTAATGGCCCGGTCCAAAGGTCGGTGGTTCGAATCCACTCGGTTGTACCACGATTTAGGTATAACCAAAGGAAAGAGCACTACCACTCTTAATGGCCCGGTCCAAAGGTCGGTGGTTCGAATCCACTCGGTTGTACCACTATTGATTTTGACACTTCTGTACGACCGTAGCTCAGTTGGTTAGAGCACTACCTTGACATGGTAGGGGTCGGTGGTTCGAATCCACTCGGTCGTACCAATTCTAAATATCCTATAGCATAAAGCTCAGTCGCTTAGCGCACTACCACTCTTGATGGCCCGCTCCAAAGGTCTGTGGTTCGAATCTACTCGGTCGTACCAAATTTATTCCAACCTTTACTAAGATATTACCCGAAAATCTGAATTGTACAGTTGTAGCTAAGTCGGTTAGCGCACTACCACTCTTAATGGCCCGGTCCAAAGGTCGGTGGTTCGAATCCACTCGGTTGTACCACTATTGATTTTGACACTTCTGTACGACCGTAGCTCAGTTGGTTAGAGCACTACCTTGACATGGTAGGGGTCGGTGGTTCGAATCCACTCGGTCGAAGCAAGTTTATTCCAACCTTTCAAAGATATTACCCGATAATCTGAATTGTAAAGTTGTAGCTCAGTCGGTTAGCGCACTACCACTCTTTATGACCCGCTCCAAAGGTCGGTGGTTCGAATCCACTCGGTCGTACCAATTCTAAATATCCTATAGCATAAAGCTCAGTCGCTTAGCGCACTACCACTCTTTATGACCCGCTCCAAAGCTCGGTGGTTCGAATCCACTCAGTCGTACCAATTCTAAATATTCTAATTTGATAATTGGGATCACTCATACCCTAATAGCTTCGACAACTCTAAAGCTGTTACCTGCATATTTTCGTGGATCATTGCCATATCAGTTGTATGAGAGCCATCAGTGAAATCAATAAATGGCACAACTAACGCCGCTGCGATTTGACCTGTGGCATCAAACACTGGATAACCAATATCATTTACTCCATGAGCTTGCGCACTAATTACACTCTCATAACCCTGACTTTTAACGCGATTGATTATATCCTCGAGTTGTTCAGAATTTGCTTGTGGGTGGTCACTTGGCACACGACTTAGCATTAAATCACGCTTTTCTCGTTCAGAAAACGCCAACAATAAATGCCCTGAACAGGTATTTACTAAGGGTGCTTCAGCGCCAAGTCTAACGCTAAAGATACGCGCCGAAGGTGAATCTTGCTGCACTACAACATGACCTTTACCTTCGTAGTAGATCACTAAATGGCAAGATTGCTCTATGGTATAAGATAATCTGTGCATCAAAGGGTTAGCTAGCGATGTTAAACGCTTAATAGGTGGAAACCGATTGGCTAGCCCAAAGAGCTTTAAGGTTAATCTATGCCTATCACTTCCCGCTGGCGTTTCAATATAGCCGCGTTGCTCTAATACCGCCAACATTCTAAACAACTCGCCGACCGAACGATCGAGTCGTGCTGTGATATCCGTGATATTGAGACCGTCTACTTCACTTGACAGCAATTCAAGCAAATCCAATCCTTTTTCAAGCGCAGGAGCTGAATACACTTTTTTCCGTGATTTAGAATCCGTTTCTTTTTCCACTGATATTCACCTTAATATAACTCACTAGTTTTTTGAGACTAGTTATAAAATTTCCTCAGATTACAAAAGTATACATTAGTTTCATTTATGAGAAAAAGCGCCATACCCATTTAATAAGCTGCTATTTGTTCATCCAGTGAAAAAATCCTCTCAACAAGCTTCCACTTAGCAGATTTACTGGATGACGTATCAACCTTTTGAAACTTTTCCATTAATGCTTCCCATTCTTGAACTTTACTATTTTGAGCATCGAATCTGGCTTTGTGTTCAAAACTAAAATCATCGCTGGTATCAAGTATCATAATTAATTGTGTGCCTAGCCGATGAATCACCATGTTCGTTATACCCACTTCTTTGATTGCCGCAACAACTTCAGGCCATACATTTCCCGGGGCATGGTATTTCTCATATTCGGCTATTAAATCATCGTTGTTTTCTAGCTCTAATGTTAAGCAGTATTGCATTTCATTTCTCCACTGATGTTTTATGTATATAGATAACGCGATAAGCAAAAACAGCTATCACCATAAAACTAATTAAAGGTAGTAAAAAAGAGGTTTGTACTGCACTTAGTGACTTTATCAGTGGTCCTGCATCAATCATCTGCCCTTGTAGAGGTGGCATTAGCGCTCCTCCAACAATCGCCATGACCAACCCTGAGGATGCGATACTTGCATCGGCTTTTAAACCGCCTAAACTGATAGCATAAATTGTTGGGAACATTAAAGACATACACCCCGAAACAGCAATAAGACAATACAATCCGAGCATGCCCCCGGTAAAAATGACAGCAAACGTCAAGCTCGCTGCAGCAATTGCAAAGATCATCAGCAGTAATGCGGCGTTAACCCAATTAAGTAAAAACGTACAAATAAAGCGACTGGCCAGAAAAACACACATAGCAACAATGTTGTAATTCTGCGCTTCAGAAGCGGTTAAGCCTACTTCAGTCATCCCGTAATGGATAATGAAAGTCCAGCACATAATTTGTGCACCAACATAAAAAACTTGAGCAATCACACCTTCAACATAGCGCTTATTTTTAATAAGTTTTACAAAAACCTCCTTCGCGCTATTGTCACTTTGATTTACTTTAACAGCCTGTGTATTAGGCAAGCGATAAAATAAATAGATAAAAAATAAGACAATGACAATCATAGCAATTACCACATAAGGGTCTCGTATTGTCGCCAAATCAGCTGCCTGCATCGCCATATGATTAAATGGTTCTTCTTTTGAAAAGGTATAAAGTGCTTCGGTAAGCTTTTCATCAACAACTGCGGGGAGCCAATGTGCATATTCTGGATGTTGTAATTTTTCTTCAGCTCTAAACTGTTCTATTTCAAGCTTATTTAGAATCATAGTTGAGGCAACAAACATGCCCATCAACGAACCAACAGGGTTGAATGCTTGCGCTAAATTTAACCGCTTTGTGGCTGTCCGCTCATCTCCCATCGATAAAATATAAGGATTTGCAGTTGTCTCTAAGAGTGCCAATCCACAGGTTAAAATACACAAAGAAGCCAAAAAATAATTAAATTCCATGTAATAACTGGCAGGAATAAATAGTAATGCACCCAGTGCATATAGCCCAAGTCCAAGTAGTATCCCAGATTTATAAGAATAACGCCGAATATACAATGCGGCAGGAATAGCCATCACTCCATACCCTAAGTAAAAAGCAAATTGCACAAGAGAACTCTGTGCATTTGAAATTAGAAAAATATCTTTGAACGCTTTTACCAGCGGGTTGGTAATGTCATTTGCAAAGCCCCAAAGAGGAAAAAGTGCTGCAACCAGAATAAAAGGTATCAGCATATCCGTTGCGATTAATGGTGCAGTTTCCCCTCCCTCTTTTGTACCTAATTGATATGTGTTCATTGTTAATTACGCTCTTAGTTAGATGCTGTTAATACGAACTGCTTAGTACAGTTCATGTTTAAAAGATTGCACGATAAATTCATATATACAATTAAATTTCATATAAGAAAAATATTATTTTGAATATGTCTATTAAAAACAATTGGTTATTTACTATTTTTTTAAAGGTTCCTGGCTGTAGCAACAAATGACAGTGGCTAGAGACAAAAGAAAGATGTTGACTTGTTAAATCATTACAAATATTTTAAATATGAAAAAATAATTCATACTTAAAATAAATTGCTAATGTACCAACAAACTTTAATTGTGAGGATTGAATGTCTGGAAATAAATTTGTGTTACTGCATGAACAAGACAACGTCATTGTTTGTTGTCAGGCTGCATACCTTGGTGAAGCGATCACCATTGCAAATGATGAGCTAACGCTAAATACAGATGTCACTGTTGGTCATAAAGTTGCCTGCCGTGCAATTCAAAAAGGCGAACAAATTTTAAAATACGGTGTGCCTATCGGATCTGCCACTGACGATATTGAAAAAGGACAGCATGTGCACCTTCACAATATGAAGAGTGACTATATAGCAAGCCACACTAGGCACTCAGTTAGTGGAGATTAATATGCAGGGCTATTTAAGAAGTAATGGTAAAAAAGGTATTCGTAACACTGTGGTTGTAGCCTACTTAGTTGAATGTGCACACCATGTGGCAAGAACAATCGTTAATAAGTCAAATAACCAAGACATCCAACTTATTGGCTTTCCTGGCTGCTATCCAAACAATTATGCACTTTCTATGATGACTAAACTGTGTACCCACCCTAATGTTGGCGGTGTGTTACTCGTTTCTTTGGGATGTGAAGGGTTCAACCGTGAACACTTAAGTGAAGCTATCAGTCAGTCTGGTCGCCCCGTTAGTACGCTTGTTATTCAAAATAACGGCGGAACAAAAAACACCATTGATAAAGGGGTTCAAGAAGCTGCGGCTATGCTAGAACAAATTTCTTCATGCCCTGTTGTTGATATGACAGTTGATGAATTAGTTATTGGCACAATTTGTGGTGGTTCAGATGGCACCAGTGGTATCAGCGCAAACCCTGCTGTTGGTAAGTGTTTCGACCGTTTAATTACGCAAAATGCAACCTGCATTTTTGAAGAAACCGGCGAACTTGTGGGCTGCGAGCAAATAATGGCGCAAAGGGCCGAATCGAAAGACCTTGCAGACAAGCTTGTATCTTGTGTAATTAAGGCTGAGAAATATTACACGAAAATGGGCTATGGCAGCTTTGCTCCGGGTAATGCAGAGGGTGGCTTAACAACACAAGAAGAAAAATCAATGGGAGCTTATGCTAAGTCAGGTGGCTCGTTAATTAATGGCATTATTAAACCGGGTGAAGAGCCTCACAAAAAAGGCTTATTCTTGATGGATGTAGTCCCTGATGGAGACCCTAAATTTGGATTTCCAAACATTTCTGATAATCAAGAAATCATCGAAATGATTGCATCAGGTGCCCACATCACATTATTTACAACCGGTCGTGGCTCCGTTGTTGGTTCAGCTATTTCGCCAGTAATTAAAATCTGCGCAAACCCTGAAACATACAAAAACTTAAGTGATGACATGGATATAAATGCTGGAAGTATTATCGAAGGTCAGAAAACGGTAGAGCAAGTGGGAGATGAAATCTTTGATCTTATTGTCCGCATTGCAAGTGGTGAACAAAGTAAATCTGAACAAATGGGACATCAGGAATTTTTGTTAACTTATAAAACATTCGACAGCATAGGACCTGCTTGCTTGAATTAATGTGAGCAGAGGACATCATCATGAATAATTACTTTAATCATAAATACCCTGATATATCGGACCTCAAGAAAAAAGCCAAACAACGCATACCACGCTTTGCATTTGACTACCTTGAAGGTGGCTGTATGGAAGAGCGAAGTGTTCAGAGAAATCGAGACGAGATCAATGCTGTACAATTGCGTAGTACATTATTAAAGCCTTTTTCTGGCAGCGATCAATCAGTTGAACTATTTGGCCACACCTACTCTGCTCCTTTTGGAATTGCACCCGTTGGTTTGCAAGGCCTAATGTGGCCAAAAGCGCCTGAGATACTGGCTAAAGCTGCCGCTGAAAAAAACATCCCTTATGTATTAAGTACTGTTTCGTCATCTAGCCTTGAGCGTATTGCAGAAGTGTCTGAGGGTCATGCTTGGTTCCAATTATACAACCCAACAGATGAGAGCATTCGTAAAGATCTATTAAGTCGCATAAAAGCAGCACACTACCCTGTATTGGTTGTCACAGTTGATGTGCCAACATTTGGCTATCGCCCAAGAGATATCCGCAATGGTTTGGCGATGCCACCTAAAATGACACTCTCAAACATCATGCAAATGCTAAGTAGACCCCGTTGGTTTTACGAAACATCGCTTGCTGGCAAGCCTGAAATGCAAACCCTAAAACCCTATATGCCTAAAGACATGCCAACCGATGAACTTGCAGCATTTATGAATAAAACAGTTATGGGCCGTGTAGATATTGAGGGACTAAAGCCTATACGAGATATGTGGCAAGGGCCATTAGTAATAAAAGGATTAATTAGTGAACAAGATGTGAAATCGGCTATAGAACTTGGCGCTGATGCTGTCGTAATTTCTAATCATGGTGGTCGACAACTTGATGCAGGTGAATCACCAGTAAAACCACTACAAACTATCGCATCTAAGTATTCAAAAGACATAAAGATATTTATGGATAGCGGTTTACGAAGCGGCACTAATATTGTGAGTGCCCTAGCAAGTGGAGCAGATTTTACTTTTCTGGGTAGACCTTTTGTATATGGCGTTGGCGCATTAGGTGATAAAGGAGGCATTCATACCATTAATGCATTGATGATGCAGGTAACGCAGATAATGAACCAATTAGGCTGTGAAAAAGTAACGGACTTACCAAGCTTCCTAGTTAAATAGCTGAACAATATGGTAGGAGTATTATGAAAAACGTTTTCAACACTCGTCAACTTGGTAACACAAACCTAAATATATCAACGTTAGGTTTTGGGGCTGCGTCTATGGGTAATTTATATCAACCAGTCAGTGATGAAGAAGCTAAAAAAACTTTATCATCGGCTATTGATATAGGTATCAACTATTTTGATACAGCTCCGCGTTATGGTGCAGGACTAAGTGAACGTCGAGTGGGAGATGCACTAAGGGAACTTCCAAAACAGGATTATATATTATCCACAAAAGTTGGAAGACTCATTAAACCAGACGCGAAAGCGGATGTAACGCAGCTTCGCCATGGTTTTGCTACTCCGATGCCTTTTGATGCTCAATATGACTACAGCTACGATGGCATTATGCGCTCATTTGAGGATAGTCAGCAACGTTTAGGGCTCGCTGAAATTGATATTCTTCTGGTTCATGATCTTGGCAGAGATACTCATGGAGATAGAGATTCATTTTATTTTATGCAGTTCGAGCAAGGTGGTTATAGAGCACTTGATGAACTTAAAAGTAGCGGACAAATCAAAGCGATTGGTTTAGGTGTAAACGAAGTCGAAATTTGTAAGCGAGCCATGAATATTGGCCAGTTTGATTGTTTTTTATTAGCCGGCCGATACTCATTACTTGAACAAGAACCAGTCAACGAGTTTCTTCCTCAATGCATTACAAATGGTACGTCGATAATTCTCGGCGGTCCTTACAACTCGGGCATATTAGCAACTGGCGTTCGCACTAACAAAACGCCCTTTTATAACTACAACCCTGCCCCTAAAGAAGTAATTTTAAAAGTAGATAAAATTGAGCAAATTTGTATAGACCATAATGTCACTCTCGCAGCTGCTGCACTGCAATTTCCGCTTGCACACCCGGCAGTTGCATCGGTTATTCCAGGCCTTGGCAATGCAAAGCGAGTTGCAAAAACTGTACAGCTATTTAATGAAGTGATCCCTTGTGCATTTTGGCAAGATTTAAAATCTGAACAGTTACTTGCTGAAAATGCCCCAGTACCGATGTAATGAGCGTAATTATGAAATCAACATCTAGCTCAATAATAGAAAAAGTAGATAGCCATCAACACTTTTGGCAATTAAGCCGAGGAGACTATAACTGGCTAACTTCTGACTTTACTTGTCTCTATAAAGATCATTTGCCTGAATTACTAGCTCCAGCATTAGAGTTATATGGCATAACGAGCACAATTGTGGTTCAAGCTGCAGATTCAATAGATGAGACATACTTCTTGCTCGAACTAGCTAATAAAACTGATTTCATAGCAGGTGTCGTCGGTTGGGTTGATTTTCAAGCCAACGATGTCATTTCTTATTTAGCGTCATTAAGTAAAAATCCCTATTTCAAAGGTATTCGTCCAATGTTGCAAGATATTGACGACCCTGACTGGATACTCAATGACGATTTTGCTGCTATTTTTGATTTTTTAGCAAACAACAGCCTTACATTTGATGCACTCATACTTGATATACATCTTGAGCAGATAACATCAATTGCAAAGCGCTATCCACAATTAAATATTGTAGTTAACCACCTTGCTAAACCTGACCTAACAAAACCTATGTCAACGAAATGGCAACACCAGTTAACCTGCTTGGCAAAGTTAGAAAATGTTTCTATTAAGTTTTCAGGACTAATGACACAAGCTGCAACAGATTGTGTTGATGTTGCTATTTATCGTCAATATTTTCAGCTCATTTATCAATTGTTTGGTCCGAAAAGAATTCTTTGGGGCAGTGATTGGCCTGTTGTCAACATGAATGGCAGTTATGCTCTGTGGCATGACATTAGTCAGGCATTGATCAATGAATTGCCTAAAGCAGAACAGCAGTTGATATGGTCAGAAAATGCGCGAAATTTTTATAAGTTACTCTAATCACACCTTTTAAGGACACATTATGAATCAGCAAAGCTCAAAAAAAATTGCCTTAGTTACAGGAGGTGGTAGCGGAATAGGTCGAAGTATCTGTTTACGTTTAGCGAAACGGAATATGCATATTCTTGTTGTTGATTTAAATATCGATGCTGCAAACACAGTGATGCAAGAAATAAATGAAAACGGTGGATCTGCACAAGCATTTGCAGTAGATGTAGCTAACCATCAACAAGTTGCAGAGTTGTTTGCAACTATAAAAAAACACTATGCCATTGATATTCTGATAAACAATGCAGGTATAGCCCACATTGGCAATATCGAAAATACCACAGAATCAGACTTAGACAGACTCTATAACATCAATGTTAAAGGTGTGTATAACTGTATGCATGCAGCCATTGCAAGCATGAAAGAAAAACAAAGCGGCGTCATCATTAACCTAGCATCTGTTGCTTCATCCGTAGGAATTGCCGATAGGTTTGCCTATTCAATGACTAAAGGTGCCGTTTTAACTATGACCTACTCTGTTGCAAAAGATTATTTATCATACGGTATTCGTTGTAACTGTATTGCCCCTGGTCGTGTTCATACCCCTTTTGTTGATAACTTTTTAGCACAAAGCTACCCAGATAATCAGACTGAGATGTTTGAAAAGCTCTCAAAAAGCCAACCTATTGGTCGCATGGGTAAACCTGAAGAAATCGCAGGACTTGTTGATTACTTATGCTCAGACGACGCTGCATTTATAACAGGCAGTAATTTCCCGATTGATGGCGGTTTCGTCACACTTAATAATTAACTGAAGTAAAGAGAATCATTATGAAACTACTCAGATATGGCCCTGAAGGCCAAGAAAAACCCGGTATTATAGATGGTGACGGTAAAATTCGTTGCTTAAGTGGCATTATTAATGATGTTAATGGAGCCGCTCTTTCAGTTGAGAGCCTAGAAAAAATAAAACGCTTAGACCTTACATCACTACCTATTGTAGATGAGTCAGTAAGAATCGGCGCATGCGTTGCTAACGTTGGTAAGTTCATTTGCATTGGTTTGAACTACGCAGATCACGCTGCAGAATCTGGCATGGCAATCCCAAAGGAGCCTGAAGTATTCAGTAAAGCCACCAGCGCCATCAGTGGACCTAACGATAATATTATCAAACCTAAAAACAGCGAAAAATTAGACTGGGAAGTTGAACTTGCCATCGTCATTGGTAAGCACGCCTCCTATGTCGATGTTGAAAATGCCAATGACTACATAGCTGGTTATTGTGTTTGTAATGATGTATCTGAGCGTAACTTTCAACTAGAGCGTGGCTGCCAATGGGATAAGGGTAAAGGCTGTGACACATTTGGTCCACTTGGTCCTTGGCTAGTAACCAAAGATGAGATTGCTGATCCACTTAATTTAGATATGTGGTTAAAAGTAAACGATACCCAATTCCAAAATGGTAATACTAAAACCATGGTATTTGATCCTGCGTTTATTGTTAGCTATCTCAGCCAATTTATGAGCCTACAACCAGGCGATGTTATCTCTACAGGTACTCCACCGGGAGTTGGTTTAGGGCAAACTCCGCCAATTTATTTGAACGATGGTGATGTTGTAACCCTAGGCATTGAAGGCTTAGGTGTACAACAGCAACGGGTCGTTGATTATAAGAAATTACACTAAGTAATAAATCCCAAATTACATTTGATCAGGACCAAAATCCGATAGAGCGACAGCCTATCGGATTTTTATTTAATACCAATCCTAAAGATTACTTAATTATTTTCAGAGATAAAAAATCTAACTCGCTAGTTTCAAACCAATAATTCCAAGGGCAATCAGCAGTAAGCTGGCTATTTTTAATAGACTCACGCCTTCTGCTAGTAGCGTCATACCTAGTATTGCAGACCCAATCACGCCAATACCTACCCAAACGGCATAAGCCAAACTAAGTGGTAATGATTTAAGCGCCACACTTAAGCAATAAAAGCTCGCAGCCATAGTTAAAATTGTAAAGAATGAGATGAGTGGTTTAGTAAAACCGTTTGATTGTTTTAGGCCATAAGCCCAAGCGACTTCAAGTAAGCCAGCGGTAATAAGTAGGATCCAATTCATGGTCGACCTCTTTATGGGGTCGTCCCCGAATTTAATTTCAACTTTAAGGTCGTCCTCAAAGCGGTGTAACACTTCGCCACACCCGACGAAATCTACTATGTTGCGAATACCCTGTCAACGATATGAATTAGATTTAAGCCACAGCTTAGAGGTATATTGATCAAGTGATTAGGTTGTATATTTACAGCAAAAGACTAAGCTATATGTAAATAACAAAACTTAAATACTATATGAAACTGTTTGCAGCGTTATTTTTATTTTTTTCATATCAAGCTATTGCTAACCTTACTCCTGTTACTTATGAAATGGATGGCGAATTTATTACAGAGCAAGCGGTACGCTTTAATGGCGGGTACGGTTATAACCTAGATGCCAAACACGTTCTAAAGCTCGTTACCCTCGATTGGCCCCCTTATATAGACGAAAACTTATGTAATAAAGGTTGGCTTTTCCAATTTACGGTCAGTGCTCTTCTTGAAAAAGGCTACGGCGTCCATATTAGTTTTTACCCTTGGGCACGTGCAGTTAGAGAAGCTGAATTAGGCCGAGCTGACATCCTCTTTCCTGAGTACTTCATTGAAGGTAATGTGATTTCTGATAACTTTTTAGATAAAACCCGTAACGATTTACTCGCTTTAAGTCATGCACTCCCGGGAGGAGATCTATCTTTCGTGGCGTTAAAAGGAAACCAAATCCCTTTCAATGGTGACTTAAACTCAGTAAAAGACCTGCCTATTGGAGTGGTACGCTCATATAAAAACACCAAAGAATTAGATGCCATGATCGATAACAAAGAAATCGATACAATCGTGGCAAATAATGAGTATCAATTAATACACCTCTTATTAAGTAATCGTGTAAGCCTCATTGTGGCAGATCTTGAAGTGTTAAAAGCCAGCGTTCATAAATCTGAGTTATCAATTAAGGGTAAGCGACAAATATTAGAATCACTGGTCGCACTAGAACCAAAACTTGAATACAAAGCACTTTATTACTCTGTCAGTAAATCAACACCGCATTGGCAAAAAGTTTTACAAGATTTGAATGATGAAATAGAAATGATGCAACAAAGCGGCAAGTTTGATGAGTTTATTGAAGGCATGAAACAACAGTGCTACGGATTAGAAAAAGCGACGTAACCGCCGCTTTATTTTGAGCATATCAGTACGCTATAGAGTACTACTCAGGCACTCTAACCCAGCCTTCCATTAACACGCGCGCACTTCGGCTCATACTTGCTTTTGTGACTTGCCATTTGTCATCAACAAGCGTTGCAGCGGCACCCACTTTTAAAGTACCAGAAGGATGACCAAAGTTTACCTCCTGACGCTCACCACCGCCTGCAGCAAGGTTAACCAAGGTGCCAGGAATAGCAGCTGCAGTACCAATAGCAACAGCAGCTGTGCCCATCATCGCATGGTGTAATTTACCCATCGACATAGCACGTACCACTAAATCAATATCAGTATCACTAACAACTTTACCGCTTGACGCATGATAAGTTTTAGCTGGTGCAACCCAAGCTACTTTTGGCGTATGTTGACGTGCTTTTGCTTCATCAATATGAGAAATTAGCCCCATTTTCAATGCTCCGTAAGCACGAATCGTTTCTAATTTTTCAAGCGCAGATACATCACCGTTAATGGCTTCTTGCAGCTCTGTACCATCATAGCCAACTTCACTGGCGTTAATGAAAACCGTTGGAATACCCGCATTGATCATGGTCGCAGACAACATACCAATGCCTGGCACTTCTAGTTCATCGACTAAGTTACCTGTTGGGAATAAGGCCCCTTCGCCATCTGCAGGGTCCATAAATTCAAGTTTCACTTCAGCGGCAGGGAATGTCACACCATCAAGCTCAAAATCACCAGTTTCTTGTACTTCACCATTTGTAATTGGCACATGCACTATGATGGTTTTACTAATATTGACTTGCCATACTTTAACTTCGACAACGCCGTTTTCTGGAATTTTGTTGGCATCAACAAGGCCGTTCGACACAGCAAAGGCCCCGACTGCTGAAGTTAAATTGCCGCAATTACCACTCCAATCAACAAACGCTTTATCGATAGCCACTTGACCAAACAAATAATCGACATCGTGATCAGCTTTAGCGCTTTTCGATAAAATCACCGTTTTACTGGTGCTTGACGTTGCGCCGCCCATGCCATCAGTTTGTTTTTGGTAAGGATCGGGGCTGCCAATTACACGCAATAACAGGTTATCGCGCGCCTCACCTGCCACTTGGGCAGGCTCAGGTAAATCAGTTAAGTTAAAGAACACCCCTTTACTGGTGCCGCCACGCATATAGGTCGCTGGCACCTTAATTTGTGGTTTAAACCCCATTACTTAGTGCTCCTCAGATTCTAAGAAATCTTGCGCGAAACGTTGTAGTACACCACCTGCTGAATAAATTGACACTTCTTCAGCGGTATCTAAACGACACGTCATTGGTACTTCAACAGTTTCACCATTGGCACGGGTGATCACTAAAGTCAGGGTTGCACCTGGTGTTGGCTCACCTTTCACACTAAAGGTTTCACTGCCATCAATACCTAATGTAGTTCGCGTAGTACCTGCTTTAAACTCAAGCGGTAATACGCCCATACCAATTAAGTTAGTGCGGTGAATACGCTCAAAGCCTTCCGCTGCAATCACTTCAACACCTGCAAGGCGTACACCTTTTGCAGCCCAGTCACGTGATGAGCCTTGACCATAATCGGCACCTGCCACAATAATAAGCGGTTGTTTACGCTGCATGTAGGTTTCGATTGCTTCCCACATACGTGTCACTTTGCCTTCTGGTTCAATACGAGCGTATGAACCTTGCTTCACTTCACCATTTTCTTTAACCATTTCATTCAATAACTTAGGGTTAGCGAATGTTGCGCGCTGTGCAGTTAAATGGTCGCCTCGGTGCGTAGCATACGAGTTAAAATCTTCTTCTGGAAGGCCCATTTTAGCTAAGTACTCGCCAGCTGCACTTGACGCTAAAATCGCATTTGAAGGCGATAAGTGGTCAGTGGTGATGTTGTCACCCAGTACCGCTAATGCACGCATATTACTAAGCGAACGTTCACCCGCTAATGCACCTTCCCAATAAGGAGGACGGCGAATATAAGTACTTTGTGGACGCCATTGGTAAAGCGGATCGTTGTCTTCACCGTAATCTACACTTAAATCAAACATTGGCTCGTAAACCTTTTTAAATTGTTCAGGTTTAACACTTTGTTTGATCACTGCATCAATTTCTTCATCTGATGGCCATAAATCCATTAAGCGAATTTCGTTGCCTTGTTGATCGTACCCTAATACATCTTTTTCGATATCAAAGCGAATAGTACCAGCAATGGCATAAGCAACAACCAGTGGTGGTGAAGCTAAGAATGCTTGTTTAGCATAAGGGTGAATACGGCCATCAAAATTACGGTTACCCGAAAGTACAGCTGTTGCATATAAGTCACGGTCAATCACTTCTTGCTGAATCTTTGGATCAAGCGCACCACTCATGCCATTACAGGTCGTACATGCAAAGCCAACGATACCAAAGCCAAGTTGCTCGAGTTCAGGTAATAAATTTGCTTCTTCTAAGTAAGATTTAACCGCTTTAGAACCCGGTGCCAGTGATGTTTTAACCCATGGCTTACGGGTTAACCCTTTAGCGTTAGCATTGCGCGCAAGTAAACCAGCAGCAATTACGTTGCGTGGGTTACTGGTATTAGTACAACTTGTGATTGCTGCAATGATACAGGCGCCATCTGGCATTAAGCCTTCTTGATTTTCAACGATGCCAGTGATACCCGCTTTATCAAGGTCCTTTGTTGCAACACGGCGATGTGGATTCGATGGGCCCGCAATATTGCGCCCAACTGATGACAGATCAAAGGTTAACACACGCTCATATTCTGCCGTTTTAAGGCTATCGCTCCAAAGACCGGTTTCTTTTGCGTAAGTTTCTACTAGTTTAACCTGCTCTTCTTCGCGACCTGTTAAGCGTAGGTAATCAAGTGTGTTGTCATCAATGTAGAACATCGCAGCTGTTGCGCCAAACTCTGGCGTCATATTAGAAATAGTTGCTCTGTCACCCAAGGTAAGTGCATCGGCACCTTCACCATAAAACTCAAGGTAGGTCGACACAACTTTTTCATTGCGTAAAAACTCGGTGATCGCTAATACGATATCAGTTGCAGTAATACCTGGTTGTGGTTTGCCTGTTAGCTCAACCCCAACAATGTCAGGTAAACGCATGTAAGACGCTCGGCCAAGCATCACGCTTTCAGCTTCAAGACCACCCACGCCTACAGCAATAACACCTAATGCATCGACCATAGGTGTATGGCTATCAGTACCAACTAGTGTATCTGGGAATGCCACGCCATCGCGGTTTTGGATCACCGGTGACATTTTCTCTAAATTGATTTGATGCATAATGCCGTTACCCGGCGGGATCACATCAATATTTTTAAATGCTGTTTTCGTCCAATTGATAAAATGAAAACGGTCATCATTACGACGATCTTCAATAGCACGGTTTTTTTCAAAAGCATCCGGTTCAAAACCTGCGTGTTCAACCGCTAATGAATGGTCAACAATTAACTGTGTTGGTACCACAGGGTTTACTTTTGCAGGATCGCCGCCTTTTGAAGCAATAGCATCACGTAGGCCCGCTAAATCAACTAACGCTGTTTGACCTAAGATATCGTGGCACACAACACGAGCAGGAAACCATGGAAAATCTAAATCACGCTTACGGTCAATCAATTGCGACAGCGCATCATTTAGCATTTCAGGTTCACAACGACGAACTAAGTTTTCGGCAAGTACTCGCGATGTGTAAGGAAGTGTGGCATAGCTGCCCGGTTTAATTGCATCAACAGCAGCGCGAGTATCAAAGTAATCGACTCCTGTGCCTGCTAATGGTTTTCTAAAATTTGTATTCATGATGATTCTACTTGTACTTGGTGACGGTGAACAAAGGTGGGCTGATTGTTTTTGTATTTATTTCGCCCCTTCATAAAGGGGCAGCTAAGCTACCCCTATCACTGATTTAATTAACGATTAACGCTCAGAAATTGGCGTATAGCTGCGTGCTTCTGGGCCCGTATAATCTGCACTTGGGCGAATGATACGGTTGTTAGCACGTTGCTCTTTCACGTGTGCTGTCCAACCCGTAACACGGCTCATCACGAAAATTGGCGTGAATAACTTAGTTGGAATACCCATGAAGTGATACGCAGATGCATGGAAGAAATCAGCATTACAGAATAATTTCTTTTCACGCCACATAACTTCTTCACAGCGAACAGACACTGGATAAAGAACATCGTCACCCACTTCTGCAGCCAGTTTTTCTGACCATTTTTTGATGATCACGTTACGTGGATCTGATTCGCGGTAGATAGCGTGACCAAAGCCCATGATCTTGTCTTTACGCTCAAGCATACCCATCAGTGCATCTTCAGCTTGATCTGGGCTTGTGAAGCCTTCAATCATATCCATAGCGGCTTCGTTTGCACCGCCATGCAGTGGACCACGTAAGCTACCGATAGCACCCGTTACACAAGAATGAATATCCGACAATGTCGATGCACACACACGCGCAGTGAATGTCGATGCATTAAACTCATGCTCAGCATAAAGAATTAAAGACACATTCATTACTTGCTCAAACAGTGCTGATGGTGCTTTGTCATGTAATAAACGTAAAAAGTGTGCACCTACCGAATCATCATCAGTTTCAGTGTCGATACGAACGCCGTCATGACTAAAACGATACCAGTAACAAATAATGCTTGGGAATACGGCAACTAGGCGGTCAATCGCATCATTCGCTTGTGAGAAATCTTGCTCCATTTCTAGGTTACCTAGCATAGAACAACCGGTGCGCATTACATCCATTGGGTGTGCGTCTTTAGGGATGTTTTCAAGCACTGTTTTTAGTGCTTCAGGTAAACCACGTAGTGATTTTAGCTTTGCTTTATATTCAGTAAGCTCAGATTCTGTTGGTAATTCACCACGCGACAGTAAAAAAGACACTTCTTCAAACTGCGCTTTATCTGCTAATTCACTAATATCATAACCACAATAAGTTAAACCTGAACCTGACTTACCTACTGTACACAGTGCTGTTTCACCTGCTACTTGACCACGTAAACCTGCGCCGCCTAATGCTTTATCTACCATGAGTGTTCTCCTTATATGTTGTCGTTATGATTTTTTAGCTGAGAAAAGGTTATCGAGTGTGTTTTCATATGAGTGGTAATCTAAAAACTCATATAATTCTGCACGTGTTTGCATGTTGTCTAATTGGCTTTGTTGTGAGCCTTCGTTAAGAATAGACGAATACACATTAAGCGCTGCTTTGTTCATCGCTCTAAATGCACTTAATGGATAAAGTACAATTTCAACACCAACTTCGCTTAACTGCTCTTTTGTATAGAGCGGTGTTTGACCAAATTCAGTGATATTCGCAAGAATTGGCACATTTAACGCTTTAGCAAACGCTTGGTAATCTGCTAAATCATGCACAGCTTCTGCAAAGATAGCGTCTGCGCCAGCTTCAACACACGCTGCTGCGCGGTCAATCGCTGCATTTAAGCCTTCTTTTTGGAATGCATCAGTACGCGCCATAATGTAAAAATCACTGTCTGTTTTGGCATCAACCGCAGCTTTAATACGGTCAACCATTTCATCTTTAGACACGATCTCTTTATTAGGACGGTGACCACAACGTTTTTGTGCTACTTGGTCTTCAATATGGAAGCCCGCAGCACCCGCTTTAGTCATTTCTTTAACGGTACGAGCAATATTAAATGCACCGCCCCAACCTGTGTCAGCATCAACAAGAAGCGGTAAGTCGGTAGCGCTGGTAATTCGACGAATATCTTCAAGTACGTTATCTAGGCTAGTCATACCTAAATCTGGCATGCCGTATGACGCGTTAGCAACACCTGCACCTGAGAGGTAAAGTGCTTGGTGACCTGTTTTCTCTGCCATCATTGCGCAGTACGCATTGACGGTGCCAACCACTTGCAATGGCTTGTTGTTGGCAATTGCCTGTTTGAACTTTAATCCTGCTGACATTGGATAACTCCTATCTTTGAACGGTTTCAGCTCTTTGGCTGACTCTATTTTTAAATCTAAATTGTGACTGTTTAACTACGGTGCTACTGATTTTTTGCTGCGAGTAAGTCAAACTTAGTCTGAATATTTGCCTGAGACGCGCTGATATGGCGTTTCATAAGCATTTCGGCTAATTCACCGTCATGGTTTTCAATGGCATTAATAATAGCCAAGTGTTCATCAAATGCTTTTGATACACGTGGCCCAACCATACCCATTTGTACACGGTACATACGAATTAACTGGTACAACTCATTGCATAAAAGATGAATTAAATGTGCGTTTTTCGACCCTTTTATAATGCGATAATGAAAATCAAGGTCGCCCGCTTCTTGGTAGTATGATTCACCTTCTTTTACACGCTGTGTTTGTAAGTGCTGGTTCAATAACTGCTTTAAACCCTGCACTTCTTCAGGTTCCATGTTGTCGGCAGCTAACCGACAAGCGAGCCCCTCAAGGGCACTACGTACCTGATAGACTTCGATTAAACGCTCAGCGGTCAGTGCGACTACACGGCAACCAACATTGGCTTTACGCTCGACCAAATAACAGCTCTCTAAACGATTTAGCGCCTCGCGAAGGGTGGCACGGCTTACACCATAGCGTTTAGCAAGTTCTGGCTCAGAAATTTTGCTACCCTGCTCAATGGTGCCTTGTACAATTTCACGACGCATGTCGACAAACACTTGGTCTGATGCCGTTGTTATCGTGATATCGTTGTAGTTATCGTTGGCTTTTTGCTCTGTCATAAATAGGTCTATTTAAGTACTAAATTAAGATTGTCGACAATTTGTGAGTTCACTATGCGCCCTATCATCGAATGTGTCAACCTTGAGATCGGAAAAACAGACTAAAAAACCAGCAAAATGTCGACATAAAATGATACTTATCAAAAATAATGACTATAAAAGACATTTATACCGGCAGTTTGTCGACACTTTAATATCGCCCGTAAAAAGCTAAAAATATCCCCTGACAGCGCTATAAATGGTATGATCCGCCTATTATTACGTGACGTGAGAGCCATTTAGTGGACGCTAATACATATATTCCAGATTCATTTATTGATGATGTAAAAAGCTACCTTCCTGAACATTTATCATTAGACGACTTTATTGCAGCCTGTCGTCGCCCACTTAGACGCTCAGTTCGCGTAAATACATTAAAAATGTCAGTCTCAGAATTTCAGCGTCAATGCGCCAAAAAAGGATGGGAGTTAACAGCAATTCCATGGTGCGAAGAAGGATTCTGGTTAACACGTCCAAGTGAGGAAGAAGAAGCCCTTGCAATCGGTAATACCGATTTACACTTAAGTGGCGCTATGTATGTGCAAGAAGCCAGCTCAATGCTGCCGCCGGTTGCACTGAGAGCCGAGGTTGAGCAAAGCAATACGGTATTAGATATGGCATCGGCACCAGGTTCAAAAACATCACAAATCGCTGCCATGATGGATAATAGTGGCGTGTTAGTTGCCAATGAATTGTCCTCGTCACGCTTAAAAGTATTGGCAGCAACCCTCAAACGTATGGGTGTTGGTAACTGTGCGTTATCACATTTTGATGGTGTGATCTTTGGAGATTACATGTATGAGTGCTTCGACAGTATTTTACTAGACGCCCCGTGCTCAGGTGAAGGCACAGTTCGTAAAGATGCAGACGCCCTAAAGAATTGGTCAATCGAATCTAATATTGATATTGCTGCTGTGCAAAAAGCACTCATCAAAAGTGCCTTTTATGCCCTAAAACCCGGCGGCACATTAGTTTATTCGACTTGTACTTTAACACCCCTTGAAAACCAACAAGTGTGCGAATACCTATTAGCTGAGTTCCCTGATTGCATCGAAGTACAATCACTCGATAGCCTGTTCGATGGCGCAGATAAAGCGACAACCAGCGAAGGTTATTTGCACGTTTGGCCGCAAACTTACGATAGTGAAGGTTTCTTCATCGCTAAATTTAAGAAAATAGCGTCAAGCGATAACCCCAATCAAAAAGTTAAGAAAGGCGCATTTCCGTTTGCTAAGTTTGATAAAAAGCAAAGCGAAGCGTTTATGCAAACAATTAAAAAACAGTTCGGTCTAAAATCACTTAAAGGCACCTTAATGCAGCGTGATAAAGAGCTTTGGTTGTTTCCTGATGGCTTTGATGAACTGCAAGATAAAATTAAATACTCACGTTTAGGTATTCAACTTGGTGTAATTCACAAAGGTGGGGTTCGCTTAGCGCATGAATTTGCCACCGTATTTGGTCAAGATTGCGATAAAAATACCTTTGAGATGTCTGCTTGCCAAGCAAACGATTACTTTAACGGTAAAGATATTCGGCTCGAAAAACCAACTCAAGATAATGGTGAAGTAGTGTTAATGTTATGTGGCTGTCCTGTAGGCCTTGGTAAGTGGCAAAAGAATAAAATTAAGAACTCATTACCACGTGATTTAGTACAAAATGCCCAGTTGATAACTTGGGTATAACTTGCGCATAAGGCTTGTATAAAGTAGGCACCTTTTTAGGTAAAAAGCCGTAACAGGCTGATTTTAAACTAGTATAAAATTTGTACATTTACCGTGCAATTTCCTGCTTATTAACTACACTTAAAAGTACTTTCTACTTCTCCCTACTGAATTTAGAAGGTGTTTTTTTATAGTTAGCGCAGGCTCGCACGAGCCACCCCTAAGCCCAGAACAATGCGGATTCGTTCTGGGCGTTTTTTTATTCTGAGTATTCGATTAATGTGTGTTTAAATCGAATTCTGTAATTTGGTTGTCAGCATGAATTAGTTCATATTTTGCGAGCAAACCATCATTGAGCTCTATCAAACTGATAGCTGCATTACTAACCAAATACTTTTGCCCTTCACCCATGGTTTGGTGTTTATCAACTTCCATCTGCCAACGTTTAGTAAAAAAGTTAAGTGGGCTTTTTGGGGCATATAAAATCGAATCTAGCTTATCGAGTACATTAATGAGCTTGCGAGGAAACTCATTTTTAATACCACTGGCGGTTAACTGCCAAATACGGTTTTTATGTTTGCCAAACCGCTTTTGCACTGAAAAACAAAATGAATAATGTACATCACCAGAGAGTATCAAGGTTTCTTTTGGTGTATCTTCACGGCGGAAAGTATCAAGTAGCTTTTTAGCGGAACCTTCGTGGGCCATCCAGTTTTCAACATCAACTAGTAAAGGTTGCCCACAAAAATTAAAAATAGCTTGGATTGCTTCAATTGATTTAACACCAAACACTGGGGCTGGAGATACAATAATCACTTTATCGTGAGACAATAAGCTTTCTTCTAATTCCGTTAGCCTCTCCCAATCAAGTAAGCCAGATGGTTCATTGAAGTTTTGTTCATTACGCCAGCGATGGGTTCGGGTATCGAGCACCACAACTTTGGGTATGGTATTAAGCTCATAATGCCAATGGTTAAAATTGAGTATTAGCTTATCAAAGTCTTTAAAATGCCAACTCTGCTGCTTTAAACTCTGCTTAAAACTTGGCAATAAAGACAATGAGTTAGTACCCGCATCATTACCAATCCCTTGCATTAACCAATAACTAATCAGGCCATTATTTACTATGCGTCGGCTAGCTGGGTGCTGATAAATAGCCTGCTCCCATCCTGCGGTTAAGTTCCAATCATCGGTGACATCATGATCATCAAACATCATCAATGTCGATACATTGGCAAATAATCTTTCGACACTACCAAGGCCTTTTGCGAAACCAAGTAAAGCGTCTTTTTCAAGTTTGAATAAATTAGCGTATTTAGGAGCTAATGCTGGGCATTCAATTGTTTCAAACTCGATTAACTGCCAAGTAATAGTGCTAAAGTTTAGTAAATAAAGCGCTATAAATTCTTGAAAATGGATTAAGTGGTTTTCAGCTTTTAAACTTGAGAAGTGCGGCTCATCTTTTTTGAGCCAATAACCAACACCAAATTTACTGCGTTTTTGCCAAGGCACTTTAGGTAAGTGTAAATGGCGCTTATAAAGTTGTTGTTCAAACCCTGCTGGTAAATCTAAATCAAGTTCGGGCTCTACAAACACACCAAATAAACTAATCACTTTTTCAATCGCAAGTAACATGGGTCCTGCGACATCATCTGCATATATTTGATCGCCAGATAACAATAATAAGTCAGCACCTGCATTAAGAGATTGACGCTGGTCATTTTGCCATTTGTCAGCAGCAACGAGACTATCTTTTGCTGGGTGATGAGGGTTACGACAGGAACCATGAAGAATTCTATCGAGCCTATTGGGGATCACAAATGCAGGAGATTCAGCTCGCTCGTAGCAATAAGACAACAGATCAATGCTTTTATCTTCATCATGTAACGAATAATAGATCAGTGAATCTACTGTAAACTGGCCACTGACTGGCATGACATTGATGAAATTTAAGTAAAGATGTTGCCCTAATTGAATTGACTCTAAGTTAGAGTAAGTATCAACACCTTTAAACTCAATTCGGTATTGGCAAGGCACAGTTGTAACAAATTGAAAGCACACTCGCCCTGCATCTGCTCGGCGTACCATTGGCCCCATTACTAACTGAGGTAAATTTGATACGCCTTGCACCACTACGCCCTTTTAGCTTGATTGAACAACGAGTAAAAGTTGTTAGTTGTTGCTTCGGCTAACTCGTCAAAAGTAAGTCCTTTTAACTCAGCGATGTAGTAAGCTACATCTTCAACGTAGGCTGGTTGATTTGTTTTACCACGATAAGGAACAGGCGCTAAATAGGGTGAGTCTGTTTCAATTAATAAGCGATCAAGCGGGATTTGCTTTACAACATCTTTTAGCTCAACGGCATTTTTAAACGTAACGATACCCGAAATCGAAATATAAAAGCCCATATCAATGGCTTTTTTGGCCATTTCCCAATTTTCTGTAAAGCAGTGTAATACACCACCACAATTCTCTGCATTATGCGCACGCATTAGATTAATGGTGTCTTCTCTGGCATCACGAGTATGAATAATTAGCGGCTTATTGAGCTCATTAGCAACCTCGATATGACCAACAAAACTTTCTTGCTGAACTATATGGGTGTCTTTTGAGTAATAGTAATCTAGACCGGTTTCACCTATCGCAACCACTTTATCGTGGCTAGCAAGTGAAATAAGTTTTTGCTTATCGAGTGCGTCTTTTTGATCAAGTGGGTGAACGCCGCATGATGCAGAAACATCTGGATAGTGTTTGATTTTATCCAGCATCGTTGGGAATTGATCTAAAGTGACACTCACGCACAAGAAATGTTCAACTTTCTTTGCGCGAGCATTTTCAAGTACTTGGTCTAAATTAAGGTCGAGTTTATCGAAATCGAGCCTGTCTAAATGGCAATGAGAATCTACAATCATGGTACTACTTTTATTACATGGTATAGGTCGGATTGCCAGAGTTTAACATAGTACCCAAAAGTTTTTCGATCTTCGCATTCAAATTCGTTTTGTCATCAATAAAATTCACACCGATACCCGGTGGATTTGAACTTTGAGCACCTTGCGGGGTGATCCAAGCAACTTTACCTGTCACTACATCGTCTTCCAATGCATCAGGTAAAGTAACTTTTAATGCAAGTGAATGGCCCATTTCAAAACGCATATTAGTGCGAACAAATAAACCACCATTTTTTAAGTACGGCATGTAACAGCGATATAATTCTTCTAAGTCTTCAATATCTACTAATAATTCTTGCACGATGTATCCTAATTTTGGCTTTCACGTAATGAAAACGCTAACTTCGAAATGGCCAGCGACATATTTAAACCTAGCACATGCGAGCTATTATACAGAAATTCTGCTATGGCTTGTTGCGCTTTTTGGTAGCTGAAAAAATCCATCCCTAATACTAATTTTTCCTTTAAATGTTCTGTTAAAAACAGAACAAATACATTAATCAAGGTGCTATCTTTGCTAAGGATCTCGACTAAAGCACTGAAATTATCGCTGTCTTTTAACTCAGTTGCAAATTTATAGAGGGAATCTATTGAGTCTAATTGCTTTTCATTATACCAATGCTCAATAAGTATTGGCTGCTCTACAAATAGTTCTAACCAAGAATAATGAGGTATATTAAATTCACCCAACCATTTTTTAGCTAGGCTAGGATTTACCTTTACCTCATGAACTGCACAGCGGCTTAAAATTGTGGCTGGCAATAAAGCCAGTTGTTCACAGGTTAGAAGCAGGTATCGATTTAAACTGGGTTCTTCAAGAGTTTTTAACAAGGCATTTGCAGCTGCGGTAGTCATTTTATGACTGTGTTCAAGTACCACCACTTTATTACCATTTTGAGCTGATGAATGATTAATAAAATCTGTAATTTCACGCACTTCATCAACACCAATAGTTTGGCCTTCAGCCTTTACAACGCGCTTGTCGGGATGTGTGTTTGCTCGGTTTAATTGACAGCTTTTACATTTTCCACAGGCAATTAGGTTGTGGGCATTAGAGCACAGTAACGCATCAGCTAACATATCAACTAGCTCACGTTTTCCTACACCGATATCGCCATTAAATAACTGTGCATGATGGAAACGTTGCTGCGAATAGCTTTGAGCTAATTGCTGATATAAAGGTTCAAGCCATGGCAAAGGCATGCTAATTTACACCTTTGAAGAATTCATCAAGCACACTGGTAATAGCTGCATGCACTTCAGGCATGGTTTGATTAGCATCTACTGTTTTGATGCTGTTGTCAGTGCTTGCAATTTCAAGATAACGTTCTCGAGTGCGCTCAAAAAAGCCTAAAGCTTCTTGCTCTATACGGTCTAGTTCACCACGTCCTTTTGCACGTTCAAGACCCACTGCAGGTTCTATATCTAAATATATCGTTAAGTCTGGTTTTAAACCCTTTAGCACCATATCAGCTAAAAAAGAAAGTTGCTCTTGTGCAATCCCACGACCACCCCCTTGATACGCTTGCGATGAGAGATCATGACGATCACCTAACACCCAAGTGCCCTTTTTAAGTGCTGGAGCAATGACATTAGCAACCAGTTGTGAACGTGCCGCATACATAATTAAAAGCTCAGTTTCAGAAGTGACAGTTTCTTGATGAGCCTGTTTTACGATACTACGTAGTTCTTCTGCCATGGGTGTTCCGCCTGGCTCACGCACATTGATAAATTCGATCTGCTTATTTTCTAAATAAGCTTGGCACACGGCAATTGCCGTTGATTTTCCAGCCCCTTCAAGGCCTTCAATCACTATAAATTTCGCTGTCATATGACTCTATTCTGGTTGTTAATTCAATTGATACTGTTTAACTGCGCGATTATGTTCTTGTAACGTTTTCGAAAATTGATGGCTGCCATCTCCCTTCGAGACAAAATACACGTACTCAGACTCAGGCGGATTAACTGCCGCAAGTAGCGCTGCTTTCGATGGCATGGCTATTGGTGTTGGCGGTAAACCTTTTATTTTATATGTATTATACGGTGTATACGTTGTTAAATCTTTGCGCTTAATATCACCATCAAAATCCGCACCTATACCATAGATAACTGTCGGATCGGTTTGCAAACGCATATTGGTTTTTAAACGATTAGTAAATACTGCCGAAATTAATGGTCGCTCAGAAGCAAGGCCGGTTTCTTTTTCAATAATCGACGCGAGAATTAAAGCTTCATAGGGTGAGTTTAAAACTAAATCTGGCGCTCTTTTTTGCCATGCAGCCTCTAATTCTTGCTGCATTTTGCTGTATGCGCGTTTTAATAAGCCACTGGCACTATCTTCACTATGGTAATGATAGGTGTCTGGGAACAACCAGCCTTCTAAATTTTCTTGCGTGTTACTAATCTGAGTCGCTAAATTTTCTGGATCTAAATCTTGTGTTAAATGAGGTTGTTTTGCTATGTTTGCCACTACTTCACGAAGAGGTTGCCCTTCAATAATTGTAAAGCTAAAGCTTACTTGTGCGCCTTCATTGATACGGCGAATATTATCAATCACAGCGCTTGTATCAAGTTCATACAGACCCGCTTTTAAATCAGTAAGAGTCGGATCTAATTTAGCGAGTACCTGAAATTTAAAGCAGCTATCAACCCATTGTTTTGCTTGCCATGCTTGGCAGAGTTGATTAAAGCCAGTGCCGCGCTCTACTTTGAATAAAGTACTGTTTTCAACTTTTAACGGCATTTTTAGTGCTGATTGAAGCTGTTGATAGCCAATACCACAACATAGCAATGCTAATAACAGCACGCTAACAATGACTTTTATCACGTATTCTCCTTGGCAAACTGCGCCGCTAATAGCGCGTTACTGCGTACAATATCAAACTGTGTATCAGCAATACTTGTAACCGGAACCACACCCATTAAACTGTTGCACATAAATACGGCATCCATAGCTAGCAACTCATCCAGTTGGATTGCTTTAAACTCAATGGCTAACTTACCACATAAAGCGTTTAGATAAACCCCTGTAATACCGCAGCCATCTAACTTGGGTGAAACGATTTTACCGTTTTTAATGGCGAATATATTTGCAGCTGAGCACTCAATCACATTATTTTTATAGTCAAGCACCACAACGTCATCACACTCAACAGTATGCATGTGCTTTTTTATAAGTACTTGCTCTAAACGATTTAGGGTTTTTAGTCCAGCAAGTAACGGTTGGTATGCAAGTCTCACGTCACTTATTGCTAATTTAACACCCTGCTGTTGCCAGGATTGATAGTGTGAAACCTGAGGTAATACAGTGATAAGAATTTGGATATTGGGTGTATCTGGTAAACCATAACCACGACCACCTGCGCCACGAGTGACGACTATTTTTAAAATACCCGTTTGTGTATCACTAATTGCTTGGTTAACTTCACACTCAATTGCGGTTAAATCTAACTCTGGGAAAAATAGCCTTTGTGCGCATTCTTCTAAACGCGCTTTATGTAAATCCCAGTGCTCAACCTCTGAGTCCACCACTGAGGCGGTCGTGAAAAAGCCATCACCGTAATTTAAGCCACGATCTTGTGTGCTTATTGTGGTGTCTGGTGCGGTTATTTTTATTGTTTGTTTTAATTTACTCATACAAAAAAGCCCAGTTAAACAACTGGGCTCTTCTTTTAGTCCGTTGTTAAAAAGAATTATACCTTTTTAAACAGCAACGAGCCATTAGTACCACCAAAACCAAATGAATTACATAGTGCGTAATCCAATTTAGCGTCACGTGCAGTGTGCGGTACATAATCTAAATCACAACCTTCATCAGGGTTATCAAGGTTGATTGTAGGGCTTACTTTCTGGTCAACAAGTGACAAGATAGTAATAATTGACTCTACTGAGCCTGCTGCACCTAACAAGTGGCCCATCATTGATTTAGATGAACTTACCATCACATCTTTCGCTGCATCACCAAAAATAGTTTTAACGGCTGATGTTTCGGCTTTATCGCCTGCATTAGTCGATGTACCATGAGCATTAATATAACCAACTTGGTCTGCATTAACTTGTGCATCGTTTAATGCATTTTCCATCGCCAGTGCTGCGCCTGCACCGTCTTCAGGTGGAGAAGTCATGTGATATGCATCACCACTCATACCAAAACCTACCAGTTCAGCGTAGATTTTCGCACCACGTGCTTTTGCATGCTCATATTCTTCAAGTACGATAACACCGGCACCATCAGCAAGAACAAAACCGTCACGGTCTTTATCCCAAGGGCGTGATGCTGCTTGTGGATCGTCGTTACGTGTTGATAGTGCACGTGCCGCATTAAAGCCACCCATACCAATTGGTGTAGATGCTTTTTCTGCACCACCGGCTACCATTGCGTCTGCATCACCGTATGCAATCATACGCGCAGCATGACCAATGTTATGTAAGCCTGTTGTACATGCCGTAACAATTGAAATGTTTGGACCACGTAAACCATGCATAATCGATAAATGGCCCGAGATCATATTGATAATAGTCGAAGGCACATAAAATGGTGAAAGCTTACGCGGACCACTATTTAGTAGTTTAATGTGGTTTTCTTCGATTAACGTCAAACCACCAATGCCAGAACCCACTGCAACACCAACGCGCGTGGCGTTTTGTTCAGTGATCTCTAGACCAGAATCTTGTAGTGCTTGTACACCCGCTGCAATGCCATATTGGATAAACAAATCCATTTTCTTTGCATCTTTCGGTGACATGTAAGCTGATGCATCAAAGTCATTCAGCAAACCTGCGAATTTGGTGCCGAAACTTGAGGTATCGAAATGTGTGATAGTTTGAATACCACTTTTACCGTTTAACAAACCTTGCCAAGTAGATTCAACATCATTACCTAGCGGTGTCAACATTCCTAAGCCAGTTACGACGACTCGACGTTTAGCCACGGGTTGCCTCCAATAAGGAAATTATTTTAGGTAGGTGTAAACCAAATTATACCAATAACGTTATATCGCGTCATTTGAAGAAAAAGCTAAATTGGTAATATGGCAAAAGTTTCATTGTTAGTGATTTTGAATCAGAAACTTCCACTACATTGTTGCTAGGCTTCACCTTCATAATTAGCAATTTTTACTGCTAATTGGTAATAATTAGTATCATTCTATAGATAGACTAAGGGCAGCTAAACGCTGCCCTTAAAAATCAAAATGCGTAAAATTACTCAGCGTGAGCTGTAACGTAATCGATTGCAGCTTGAACTGTAGTGATCTTTTCAGCTTCTTCGTCTGGGATCTCAGTGTCGAACTCTTCTTCAAGAGCCATTACTAGTTCTACAGTGTCAAGTGAGTCAGCACCTAAGTCGTCAACGAAAGAAGCTTCATGTTTTACTTCTTCTTCTTTAACACCTAGTTGCTCAATGATAATTTTCTTTACGCGTTCTTGGATGTCGCTCATTCTTCTTTCCTTTATTAAAAACGCCAATGCGTTATTTTCAGATTGCGGCGTAGTTTACGCCGCATAATTCTGTGATTCAAGGATTTGCTGATAATTACTTATCTGGTCAAACCTCTTGATTGGTATTTGTTCATTTATCGCTTATTTTCATAGCGAATTCAAGTATGTTTAAAGCAAGATCACAAAAAATTCAACAATTTTCGATAATCTTTCGTTAGCAAATTTTTGCCAACTTTCATTAAACCATGTACATCGCGCCATTTACGTGCAATGTTTCGCCTGATACATACGCAGCAGCGTCAGATGCTAAATAACACACTGCAGCAGCAATTTCTTCAGGTTGACCTAAACGACCAGCAGGTACATTTGCAAGCGTAGCTGCTTTTTGCTCATCAGTCAGCTCATCTGTCATGTCTGTTTGGATAAAACCTGGCGCTACTACATTAACTGTAATACCACGTGAGGCAACTTCGCGTGCTAATGACTTAGTAAAACCAATAACACCCGCTTTCGCCGCGGCGTAGTTTGCCTGACCCGCGTTACCCATAGTGCCCACTACAGAACCAATATTAATGATACGGCCATTTTTCTTTTTCATCATAGGGCGTAATACAGCCTTTGATAAACGGAAAATTGAGCTTAAGTTAGTGTCGATGATGTCATCCCACTCACCGTCTTTCATACGCATTAATAAGTTATCACGGGTGATACCCGCATTGTTAACTAATACGTCAATATCACCTAAATCAGCCTTAATTGCAGCAAGTGTTGCCTCAATCGACTCAGGATCGGTTACGTTAAGAGCATAGCCTTTACCGTTGTCACCTAAGTATTCACTGATTTTAGCAGCACCTGATTCGCTTGTTGCAGTACCCGCTACTTTTGCACCTTGTGCAACTAACGTGTTTGCAATTGCTTTACCAATACCACGGCTTGCACCAGTGATTAGGACAACCTTGCCCTCAAGAGAAAATAAATTTGTCATTCTATTCCTACTTATTTCGCTTCATCAATCGTAGCTTGCGTATTAACCGCAGCGCATACCATTGCTTTATCAATTCGTTTCGCAAGACCCGTTAAAACTTTACCAGGGCCAAACTCATAGCTTTGTGTAATACCTTGTGCAACCAATGCTTGTACTGTTTCAGTCCAGCGTACTGGGCTGTATAGTTGACGTACTAATGCATCTTTAATTGCTTCGCTTGATTGCTCAGCTTTTACATCAACGTTGTTGATTACATCACACTTAGGTGTATTAAATGTTAAAGCAGCTAAATCAGCAGCTAATTTTTCAGCGGCTGGTTTCATTAGTTCACAGTGAGAAGGTACGCTAACTGCAAGTGGTAAAGCACGTTTAGCGCCGGCTTCTTTACATGCTTCTGATGCACGCTCAACCGCCGCTTTGTGACCTGCAATTACAACTTGACCTGGAGAGTTGTAGTTTACTGGTGAAACAACGTCACCATTTGCTGACGCTTCACAGGCAGCTTTAATTTCATCATCACCTAAACCGATGATTGCAGCCATAGAACCAACACCCGCAGGTACTGCTTCTTGCATGTATAAACCACGGTTCTCAACAAGTTTAACGGCTTCGCTTAAGCTTACAACGCCAGCACAAACAAGCGCTGAATATTCGCCTAAACTGTGACCGGCCATAACAACATCAGCTTCAGGGTTTGCGTCTAACCATTGACGGTAAATAGCAACACTGGCAGTAAGAAGTGCTGGTTGTGTACGATGGGTTTGATTTAATTCTTCTTCTGGACCATTAAGTACAAGTGCAGCTAGATCATAGCCAAGTGCTTCAGATGCTTCAGCGAATGTTGCTTTAGCAATTTGTGAATCAGCTAATAGTTCAGATAACATGCCCACAGCTTGTGAGCCTTGACCTGGAAATACGAGTGCAATTTTATGTGCCATACTTTGCTCTTATAATTAAACAAAAAAATATTCATCAGTAGGCAGCATAACAAGTTTTAACTATGCTGCACTACTTTGTTGTTGGATGTGTTTGCTCAAAAATCGCAGCGATTTTTTCAGGGAGTTGGCGTTCGACTTCCCGCGCGGCTTCATCAATAGCAGCATGAAACGCCTTCGCAGAGGCATTACCATGGCTTTTAACAACAATACCGCGCAATCCTACCAGACTTGCGCCGTTATACTGGTCGGGGTTCACCCGCTTGTAGAGTTTTTTTATCACTGGACGTAATAAAAATGCTAAACACTTGTATAAGAAATGTTTGTGTAAGGCTTTGGTGAGTTTATGCATGATGAGTTTGGCAATACCCTCACAGGTTTTTAATGCCACATTACCTACAAATCCTTCGCAAACTATAACATCGGCTTTGCCACTGAAAATATCACTACCTTCACTATAACCTGTGTAATTAAGATATTTACACTGCTGCATTAACTGTGCAGCCTGTTTTATTCCTTCGTGCCCTTTTATGTCTTCAGAGCCAATATTCAATAAACTAACTCTAGGATTTTCACAACCTAGAGCTTGCCCTGCTACCACAGACCCCATAATGCCAAATTGATAAAGTGTTTGTGCATCACAATGCACATTGGCACCTAAATCTAACAAATAGACAGGGTTTTTACGTTCAGTTGGAACAGCAGAAATTAATGCAGGGCGTTTTACGCCTGGAAGCATCTTTAATACATAATGCGCCATAAAAAATAATGCGCCCGTATTACCAGAGCTTACACATGCTTGCGCTTCACCCGATTTAACTAAATCAAGGGCAACTCGCATTGAAGAATCTTTTTTAGAACGAACTGCTAAAGCGGGTTCACACGCATTAGTAACGACTTCGCTACAATGACGAATAATTAAACGAGGGTGTGAAACAGAATCGAGTGCTTCGAGTTCTTTTAGAATAACCTGCTGATTACCACATAAGATGAGTCTTAAGTTGGTATTCGCATTAACTGCGTTTACTGCAGCGGGGATAGATGAACGGGGGCCGTAATCGCCCCCCATCATATCTAACGCTATGGTTAGATTGGTCAGCATATAGCAATCTCTTAGTTAGAAATTACTTTAACGCCTTTATAGTAACCGTCAGCAGTTACGTGGTGACGACGGTGAGTCTCACCAGAAACTTGATCTACAGTTAAAGTTGGACCACTGATCGCATCGTGTGAACGGCGCATGCCGCGTCTTGCACGAGACTTTTTGCTTTTTTGTACAGCCATTAGTCTTCTCCTAAGAATCTTTCTTAAGTTGTTTCAAAATATCAAATGGATTTGGTTTGTCATCTTTTGCTGCTAATTTACCAAAGCTGGCAGGCTCTGATGAATAACTGCACGAGGTTTCGTTGTGTGTAGGCACTATTGGAATAGCCAAAATCAATTCGTCTTCGATTAACTCAAATACGTTGATTTCACCGTTTTCGTCCAGTTCTACTTCATCGTAACCTGCAGGTAGATGTTCTGACTCTGCATCCAAACCAACTGGCGAATACACAAAGTCTTGTTCCAAATCCAACCCTAATTCACCATTGCAGCGTTGACAAGTTACAGTTACATGTGTTGATAAGTTTCCACTTATTACCACTAAACCTTGCTCATCAATTTTGCAATGAATCTTTACCGCTATTTCACCTGCTTCTTCCTGCACAACTTGCTCTAAACGAGAAAGTTTTTCAAGCGGTACAATACCGTCATACGTTAAACGATGTTGTGCTGCTTTGCTGGGATGAAGAGTGATGGGAATTTTCACCTTTTGCATAGGGGCTGCATCATATAGATAGTTAGTAAGTTAGTCAAAGTAAAAAACCATTTTTAGCCGGTTTTTAACGATCTTCTGCTTTGTTTTCGGATTCAATGTGGCTTATCCTTGGCAAAATACAATTTTCATCCAGAATTTATTATGAAACCAACACTTATATTAGCGTCAAGCTCACCATTTAGACAGCAATTATTAACTAAATTCAATCTACCTTTTGAAAGTTTCTCTCCAGATATTGACGAAACCCCTTTTAAAGCTGAAACACCCGAGCAATTGGTAGCGCGTTTAAGTGAACAAAAAGCCCGTGAAGCAATAAAGCATTTTGATGAAGGTTTAGTCATAGGCTCTGATCAGGTTGCGGTATTCAGCAATACAATTTTAGGTAAGCCTCATACTAAAGAGAATGCTATTAAGCAACTATCGACATTTAGTGGCCATACAGTGACATTTTTAACGGGTTTGAGTGTATTTGATATAAAAAGTGGTAAAGCAATTACTACCGTAGTGCCCTTTGATGTGACATTTAAAACGCTCACATTTGAGCAAATTAATGCCTATTGTGATGCTGAACAACCATACAATTGTGCTGGAAGCTTCAAAAGTGAAGGGTTAGGTATTTGCCTATTTGAAAAACTCAGTGGCGATGACCCTAATACATTGATAGGCCTGCCACTGATCACATTAACTAAACTACTGGCTGAGTTTGGTGTTGACGTATTGACATGCCGCAATACTTAGTAAAATCTATTAAATAACATAGATTAAAATTCAAGCTAAAAAGGAAAGGCTTTATGACTCGACAAGGATTGTTAAAAACTTTTTTTCTATCAGGGTTAAGTTTGTTTACGGGCAAAATACATGCCTCACAAGAATTAATAGAAGTTTACTCATGCAATACGTGTAATTATGAAAAAGCCAAAACAATTGCTAAAGAACACCTCGCCCAGCCTGACTGCCAATGGGAACCTTCATCTAATGAAAGGTTAAACCTTAGTCAGCCTATTTTAAAATGCGATACTTCATCGAAAAACTTGATAATAGCAAATCCATTAGATAAAAGAGCTTTTAAATTTAATGTTAAAGCGACAAACAACTCATCAACTCCTCAAGAAAAGGAGATTATCTCAACGATCGAAAGCTTGTCATTAACCACCTCAGAAAAAGATTTATTAAAAGCTTTTTACAATATAGACAGAGGTTTCAGAACCGCAGTATCGAAAAGTTCTTACATAATATCCTCTAAAATACAAAGTCCGCTTGAGCTTAAATCAACGAGTTCAAATAACGAAGATAGTTGTGCCTCACACCCAATTAGTTATTTTGGCAATCAACAATATCAAGCTAACCTCCATGAAGATTTAACAAAACTCATAGAAAAAGAACTTTTTGATGCAAATTGGTTTGATAACTTTAAAGTCTCTGATGTGACTGAAAGTGTGCTAAAACTCAGTAAAGGCGACTTTGGATTTCAAATAAGTCTTCAACACAATGAAATAGGCTCTTATATTAGTAAGGTTTATGGAAGTTCGGATAACCTTTTAAACTTTGAAGTGAAATATAATGGTGAATTTAATATTGGTGGTACTCGTAAATTAAACTTAACTTACAAGTTAAACCGTGGCGCATCGACTATAGATGGTATTAGAATGAACTTATTATTCAGTCCTGTAGTAGATTTAACCGATGTTGCTATTTCAAATTGTTTAAGTGATTTTATTGAGGAAAATAGTAAAGTAATTGAAACGATTGATAGCCACACACGTAGTAATAAGCATTTAGCAAGAAGTTGTAGCCGAAAAATTAAAAAGGAATTGTGCTCTACTGAACACAATGGCCAAAAATGTACAAACTCGATTATTAGCTTGCGTTGTTAGTGTTTAAATTGGCTAAGCAGTTAAAGCAAATATTGCTTTAACTGCTGGTATGAATCAACAACACATAACGGCGTATGTTTTTGTAACTGCGCCGGGCTATGAGCGCCAAAACTAACACCAATACAGGCAATACCTGCAGCGTTAGCCATTGCCATATCGAGTTGGCTATCGCCAATCATTACGGCATCACGTTTAGCTATGCCCTGCTCGTGCAAAATTTGCTCAAGCATATCCGGTGATGGCTTCGACTTAGCATCATCTGAGCATTTTACATTTACAAAGTACTGACCAAGACCTGACTCATTAAGTAATCTGTCGATGCCTTCACGCCCTTTACCGGTAGCCACAGCGAGTTGCATGCCAGCCTCGCTTAGCTGCTTTAGCACAGTTTCTACATCTGCAAATAGCGGCGTAGGTGTTACATCCAACTCACGATACTGCGCTTTATAACCTGCCACTAGCTCATCGTTTAAATGTGCATGGGCAGGAAAAAGCACTTCAGCGGCTTTTGTCAGCGACAAACCGATAACATCCTTGGCTTGCTGTTCAGATGGAATATCAATTCCTAATTCACGAGCCGTATTACGCAAACAGTTGACGATTTTTGGCACTGAGTCCATTACAGTGCCATCCCAATCAAAAATAACTAACTTAAACTTGTTCATTATCTGCACGTAGCTTTTTGATACAGTTTTGAAGTGCATTATCTAATGGCGCTTCAACATGCATAGTCGTTTCATTTTTAGGGTGCATAAAACGCAAATCATGGGCATGTAAGAATAAACGATTCAACCCAGTTAACTTATTCACGTACTGATCAAACTCTGCCACACCGTATTTATCATCACACGCAATTGGGTGGCCTTTGCATTGTGTATGCACACGAATTTGGTGTGTACGGCCAGTAACTGGCGATGCTTGTACTAATGAGCATTCAGCATAACGCTCAAGGACACGAAAACGTGTATGCGATGGTTTACCCTCGGTATTATCTACACGCACTACTCGCTCACCTGATTTTAAGGTGTTTTTACGAAGCCCTTCAGTAACGTTTTTAGTTTTCGCATCCCATTGACCATCAACAAGTGCCCAATAGTTTTTTTCCATGGTTTTTTCGCGCAACTGCTTATGTAAATCAGTAAGCACTGAACGACGTTTTGAGATAAGTAAACAGCCTGATGTGTCGCGGTCTAATCGATGGACAAGCTCTAAGCTGCGCTCTTCAGGACGAAGCACACGTAGTGCTTCGATTAAGCCATAGCTTAAGCCACTGCCACCGTGAACAGCCATTCCTGAAGGTTTGTTGATAACCATTAAATACTTGTCTTCAAACAAAATCGCATCTTCAAGTTGTTTAACTTTATCAAGTTTCTTCGGAACGAACTCTTCCTTTTCAGCGACTTTAATAGGTGGAATGCGAACAACATCGTTAAGTTGTAATTTGTAAACAGGTTTAATGCGTTTTTTATTTACTCGCACTTCGCCTTTACGAAGGATTTTGTAAACTGCACTTTTAGGCACACCTTTTAGGTGGGTAATAAGAAAGTTATCAATACGTTGACCTAGATGGTCTTCACTGATGGTAACAAACGAAACTTGTAAGCCGGTTTTTTCTGACATTGCCTAATCACTGATTTAAGTAAATAATTTAGTTGCTAACCCGGTTGTATTAGTGGGATAATCACCGCTGCGAACATAAGTTTGCAAGTAACAACGGTGCTTTTATCACATTAATACATTCGTGATGCATATTCTGGGTTGCCGATCATACAGATCCGCGCTAAGTTTTCCAAAGCTTTTATAATTACCCAGCCAACACGAGCGTTCAATTATCGGCGGTGCGCGTAATATATCGCCTGAATAATTTGAGCACGAATGTTGATTAATGAACATAAAAAGCAATTGAACAAGATAAATTGACTGATAGTGACAACGTAACATCGTCATTCAGAAGCAGCTGTTGTAGCAAGACATTGAATAAAAATTGAAATCTGGTCGACTTCAGGACAAAACTCGTAAATTAAAACCGCAAAAAATGCGGCAGTTTTGGCACCAAATAGAATCTAATAACATGACAGCATGTTATTGTCTGCCACACTATACTGATGCTCAATGTAAGCAAACAACCTAGGGTTTTGACTTTACCCAGTCGTGAGACTGCACAAGAATAACCGTCAAATACCACTGAACAGACGATTTTACTTCGTCATGTCAGCGACAAAATTAGTAGAGTAACAATATGAAACGTATGCTAATCAATGCGACGCAGCAAGAAGAAATGCGCGTTGCACTGGTTGATGGCCAGCGCCTGTATGATTTAGACATAGAGAGCCCGGGTCACGAACAAAAAAAAGCAAATATTTACAAGGGTAAAATTACCCGTATCGAACCATCACTAGAAGCTGCCTTTGTAGATTATGGCGCTGAAAGACATGGTTTCCTTCCACTTAAAGAAATAGCTCGCACCTACTTCCCACAAGGCTATACGTTCCAAGGCCGTCCGAACATTCGTGACGTGATCAAAGAAGGCCAGGAAGTTATCGTGCAAGTTGATAAAGAAGAGCGTGGCCAAAAAGGTGCTGCGTTAACAACCTTTATCAGTGTTGCTGGTAGCTATTTAGTACTTATGCCGAACAACCCACGTGCAGGTGGTATTTCTCGCCGTATCGAAGGTGATGAGCGTACTGAACTTAAAGAAGCACTAAGCCGTTTAGAACTTCCTAAAGGTATGGGCTTAATTGTTCGTACTGCAGGTGTTGGTAAGTCTTTTGAAGAACTAGAGTACGACTTAAAAGCATTATTGGTGCATTGGCAAGCTATTCAGCAAGCAGCTGACAGTGGCCCTGCTCCGTTCTTAATTCACCAAGAAAGCAACGTAATATTCCGCGCGATTCGTGACTATTTACGTCGTGATATTGGCGAAATATTAATTGATAAAGCACGTGTATTCGAAGAAGCGAAAGCGCACATTGAGCGTTTCCGCCCAGACTTCATGAGCCGCGTTAAGCTTTATCAAGGTGATGTGCCGCTATTTACTCATTACCAGATAGAAAGCCAAATCGAATCAGCTTTCCAACGTGAAGTTCGCTTACCATCAGGTGGCTCAATTGTAATTGATCCAACTGAAGCGTTAACATCTATCGATATTAACTCGTCAAAAGCCACTAAAGGCGGTGATATCGAAGAAACTGCGCTTAATACAAACTTAGAAGCAGCAGACGAAATTGCGCGTCAATTACGTTTACGTGATTTAGGTGGTCTTATTGTTATCGATTTCATCGATATGACCCCACCACGTCACCAACGTGAAGTTGAGAACCGTTTAAAAGATGCCGCTCGCCCTGATAGAGCACGTGTTCAAATCGGTAAGATCTCACGCTTTGGTCTACTTGAAATGTCGCGTCAACGCTTACGCCCTTCATTAGGCGAAGCGAGCCAAGGCCCATGCCCTCGTTGTAATGGTCAAGGTACTATTCGCTCAAACGAATCAATTGCTCTGTCTATCCTTCGCTTAATCGAAGAAGAAGCAATTAAAGACAACACATCACAAGTTAATGCACAAGTGCCTGTTGCTGTTGCCGCTTACTTGTTAAACGAAAAGCGTCGTAGTGTTCAGCGCATCGAAAAGCGCCACAACGTTGATGTAGTGATCATTCCTAATCAACACATGGAAACGCCACATTACGAAGTAATTCGCTTACGTAAAGACGAAACAATCGAAACAGTGAGCTACGAGCAAGTTGTTGCGCCTGAGCCAGAAGCATTTGAAATGGCTAAAGCGCCTACAGCACCAGTTCGTGAAGAGCCAGTTTTAAAAGGTGTCGTTATGCCGACTACACCGGCTCCTCAAGCAGCACCTAAAGCTGAGCAAGCAACTCCTGCAGCTAAAAAGTCTGAAGGTGGTTTATTTGCTGCAATTGGTAAGTTCTTCAAATCGTTATTTAGTACTACTGAAGACGAAACAGAGAAAGAGCAAGAAGAGAAAAAGGCAGCACAAAGACGAAGCAATAATCGTCGCAACAACGATAACCGTCGTCGTAGCAACAATCAGCGCCGTCGTAACTCTCGTAACAAACGCCCTGAAGACGCACAGGCAAAAGAAGAAAATACAAATACTTCAACACCTGAGCAAAAAGAAGGTAACGAAAATCGTAACAAGCGTCGTCGTAATTCTAACAACAGAAAGCGTAATGAAAAACGCACTGATGATGTAGAGCAAACGACAAAAGAAACGGCACAAGAAACACAGTCTGAGCAACCAAAGGAAACTAAACCTAAGGTTCGTCGTCAACGCCGTAACTTGCGCAAGAAAGTTCGCGTTAAAGACGAAAATGCAGATGATGCGAATTCAGTACAAACTAATGAACCGGTAGAGCAAGCACCAAAAGCTGAAAAACCAGCTAAGCCTGCAAAAGAATCGGTTGCAGTTGAGACTGAACAAGCAGAGCAACCAGTTGCTGAATCACAAGTAAAAGCTGAACCAGTGAAAGCTGACGCTGAGCCAAAACAAACAGAGCAAGTTGAATCCGTAGTTGAAGCATCAACTGATGAAGAACAAGCTCAACCTCGTACTCGCTCTCGTCGTTCACCGCGTCATTTACGTGCCGCTGGTCAACGTCGTCGTCGCCCAGAGCAAGACGAAAAATCAAGTGATGCGAAAAGTGACGCTCCTGCGTTTATTCCAGTCGCTGATCAAGCCGCTGCAGAGTATGAAGCTGAGTTAAAAGCAAAGCAGTCACAAACTGAACAGCCAGTACAAGCTGAAGAATCAGTTAAAGCTGAAGAACCAGTAAAAGCTGAAGAACCAGTAAAAGCTGAAGAACCAGTTAAAGCTGAAGAACCAGTTAAAGCTGAAGAGCCAGTAAAAGCTGAAGAGCCAGTAAAAGCTGACGAACCAGTAAAAGCTGACGAACCAGTAAAAGCTGACGAACCAGTACAAGCTGAAGAGCCAGTTAAAGCTGAAGAACTAGTAAAAGCTGAAGAGCCAGTTATAGCTGACGAACCAGTACAAGCTGATGAGCCAGTACAAGCTGACGAACCAGTACAAGCTGAAGAGCCAGCACAATCTGACGAACCAGCACAAGCTGAAGAGCCAGTACAGGCTGAAGAGCCAGTTAAAGCTGACGAACCAGTACAGGCTGAAGAGCCAGTACAAGCTGACGAACCAGTACAAGCTGAAGAGCCAGTTAAAGCTGAAGAGCCAGTACAAGCTGAAGAAGCTAAACCAACACCTAACAATGAAAAAACAATGTTAGTTAAAGGTTCAGCAAGCGCAGCAATGGCAAAACCAGCGCCAGTTGCAGACAGCGAGCCACAACCTACTCCGGCGGCTATGGCACATGATAAACGTGACGCTATTCCTGATAGTGGTCTACGCCCAGGTTCAGTAAAACCTGCAGGTAGAGCGCGAGCAGAAATGACGAAAACATTATCTGCCGACTAGTTGATAGCTATATAAAAAAGCCGCGTTATGAAACGCGGCTTTTTTGTTTTAGATGTTCACTAAATCTCGATTTTTTGTGTGCCGATGGCACTGGCGTATCCGCCCACTAACACTTTTCTCACGCCCTGCTCATCCGAGTAAACACTTGTAGAAATATGTGAGCGACAGCCCATTGCTCGACCTTGTTCAAACTGAAAATGGTTTTCTTGCTGAACAAATACATGTTTAGTTAAATAGCAAGCAAGCGCACCATTGGCACTCCCCGTTGCTGATTCTTCAGGTATACCAACCAAAGGAGCAAAATTACGACAACTTGCTGTTAGCCCACTTTCGCTCTCTAAAAGCTCAAATGCGTGAACACCGATCACTTTATGTTGTTGACAAAATTCGCTCAGCGCTGCTTCATCAATAGTCATTTTATCTAAGTAGCCATTAGGCACAGCAACGATAATATCAGGCAAGCCTGTGGTTATTATGTCAATTGGTAAACCTGTTGCTGCAAGTATAGTTTCATCAAGCCCTAATAAGCCTGCAAGGTCACTATAAGAAAAGCCACCAAGATATTTTGGTAAAGCTTGCTCCATAGTAATTTTGCCGTCTTCGGCAATTGTGACGCCTAACAAACCCGCTTTTGTTCGCTGAGTATAATAACCTGGTTTTAATAAACCCTTTTCATAAAACGTAGCGAACACCGCAAGTGTTGCATGGCCGCAAAAATCAACTTCTTCTGTTGTCGTGAAAAATGATACTGCAAAGTCAACTTCATGATCTTGGGCTACAAATGCCGTTTCTGAAAAGCCAACTTCTTTTGCAATCTTCAATTTTTCTGTATCTGAAAGATTGTCAGCATTTAATACCACACCTGCAGGGTTGCCACCTGTTCCCTCTGCGGTAAATGAATTAACTAAAAATGCAGTTATTGTCATTACTTTTTCCATACTTAAGTTAAAAACTAGGATCACCGCACAAGCTTAAGATATATCGTTATGTCACTAGTGCCTTGTTAGTTGAGATCCAAATTGGCTGATTTTTTATATATTAGCTGAATTAAAAACACGAGTATAAGCCAAATAGTAAAAGCACAAAAACACTAAGATGTGTTGGTTATTTAAGGTTTAATTCTTACTGTTCTGAATCTGACATCGACATTATCGCTACACCCATACATCATTTGTTGCAGTCAATTGCCCACCCGCATTACCTGTATTTACCACCCCTTTGGGTTCAACAAGCATTATTTTGCATTCGCTGTTTGCTTTTGGTTTATGCTCAACGCCCTTAGGAATTACAAATAACTCACCAGCTTCCAAAGTCACAGCGCCATCCCTAAACTCAATTTCAAGCATCCCTTCAATAACTATGAATACTTCATCAGTATCAGGATGATCATGCCAAACAAACTCTCCTTCAACTTTAGCGAGTTTGAATTGATAGTCATTCATTTCGGCAATGACCCGTGGCGACCAATGTTCAGTGAATTTAGAAAACTTATCTTTAAAGTTAACTGCTTGGTAAGTCATCGTTACTCTTCTCCAAAAGGCTCTTTGCGTAAGTCAAATTCATAAAACAACATATCATTTATCACTTCATCTTGCTGAATAAATGAAAGTTTATTTAAAAGCTTAACTGACGCGGTATTTGATTTATCAACACCAGCGATAAGCTTATGCCATTGTGGGTGGGTATAAGCCAAGTCGATAAAGCCATGCAGTAATTCAAATGCAAGGCCCTTCCCCCAATATTGCTCAGCTAATAAGTAACCAATGTGGGCATTTGGGTTATCGCTATATATGAACAAGAACCCTATAATTTCACTTTCTGAAGACTGCAGCATTAATAAATGGCATTCTTTAAGCATTTTATTAAGCCACTCCTCAGCCGCTAATTTAGATTCTATGCCTTGAAAATAACTCGGTAAATTTGCAACTACAGCGGGGGTTAATATCGAAGGTAAAGCTTTAACTAGAGCAGTACGCTCTGATTTAGCTGCATTAGAATTTACTTCAATGACATTTAATCTTGCAGTGTTAAATGAAAGTGTCATTTACCCTCTTTTTAAATTTTAGCTTAAAAGAATACCCTAATGGATTTACCAGCATTGAGCCAGATAAATCATAGTTAGATAAAAATTTCGACTAAATAGCACATGTTTAAGAAGCTTATAAATGTCAAAGCAAGAATTGATTTTCGTAAGAATTAAAGCCTGTGTATTTGCTTTTTTAGGGGGCACCATGACCAAAAGCCACTGTGAAACATACATTAGAAATACATAAGAGCTGGCACATACTGATATTGATAAACATATTATCGATATAAAAAATTAAATTTAGTTAATTAGCTGCCAAGTTTAAGGCGACTCATCTGATTTAAAAATGACCCACCCTTTACTAAACCATATTAAAGAAAACACAGCACTAATCAGGCTAACAATAAACACTATTGTTGCGCTAAATTGCATATGCGCTAACCCTTGTTCTAAATGTGATGCTCCCTCTTGATTGTTCGGAACATAGTTGAAATACCAAATCAAACTAATAAATAAGCTTATGATATGTAGGCCTATAATTGTATAAAAAAATGGCTTAGATACTTTTACTTTTGGATAGAGCGAGTTTAATAACGCGAAAACAACAGGCCAAAGCATCGTCATAATATAACGCTGAACTTCAACATGAAAATACATTAAAATATCTTGTGGTTGCTCTTGTGCAGTAAGAATTGTCACACCATATTCTGGGCGTGTTGTAGCCAAGCTTCTCCCTAACAGCACAATACCTAGCAAAAATAACAAGACTCGAATATTTTCAGGTTTTAATAATCTAAGGATTCTATCCATATATCCCCCAAATAGCGCTAAAGTTAAGAGACCTAGCCAAGGCACTGTTAAACCAAATTTACAGTTTTAACTTATAATCTCTCCAGCTTTTCCTTTATTTATTCTCTAACAACCTCGTATAAAGCAGGCTGCCCGACTAAACCTTCTACTCTTTCGCTGTTAAGTGCTAATTGCATCTTTTGCACTGCAGAATTAAAGGCGTCTTGGCTTTCCCACTCAGCTACATTGATTAGTTTATATTTGGCTTCACCCAAAAATGATTGTGTTTCTAATGAACGGTGTAACTTAGTTGATATATACCCCGGTTGCGTTTTTAAAAAATCTCGATGGGATTCCCAATATTTGATTGATTCTTCTAACTTGCCTTCAGGAACAATAAATGGATTGATTAGTACAATACTTGATGACATTCCTTTACCCTCGATATTTAAAATGCAACTCAATTAGATACTAAGCAGCTATTGTGAGCTCATACTCAAAAATACGACTTATTCTTGAATATCCATTTCTATTGTTATCACTTTATTTACGGCTTTAGAATACTAAAAAACAACGTATCTCAATTTAAAACCAACCATAAAGGACCAGCTCACACTCTTCTTATTTGAGATAATTGCAAAAATTTTCAACGTGAGTCCAAATAGTAAAAAAAGCCCAGCTAAAGCTGGGCTAAATAAGAAAGGTTGCGGTAGCTAAGAAAGTTAACTTTCTTCTTGCTCCATAAAGCGCTGTAACTGGTCTTTAAGATTAGGTGGAATACCTTTAATAACAAGTGTGTCTGTTGCTTCGTTGTAGGTAACTCGCTCACCTAAATGTTTGCGTTCGAAGCTCACACTAACACCACCGCCCATACCTGAAAACTTAACCATGCTGGTAACTGTTTTCTTATCAACAGGGAACGACTCTTCTAAGTCATAATTTTGTTCTTGGCAAAAGCTTTCAAATGGGCTGTCGTCACTTTTTGATAATGTCGCCGAAAGTTCTTTAACATTGGCATCTTCACCTGTAGTCACACAATCATTACAGTAATCAAAAACTTGTTTGCGTAGCTCGTCTTTTTCTGACTTATCGTATTGTTGCTCAGATAAGTAATCTTCTACGGCATTAAGCATAACTTGGCTTTGCTGTTTCGGATCAATGCCCTCTTCACAACCTAAAAAGTCTAAGAAGAAGTCTGCTACTTTACGACCGGCACGACCTTTAATAAACGACACATAGCGATTATCTTCTGGTTGCGCATCCCACGCTGTTAAATCTACACGTGCAGCTAATTGCATACGCGAAATATCTAAATGACGTGATGACGCTAGATCAAGCTCAGAAGTAATTGAGTAGTGCTCTTTAATATTAATCATGGCAATTAACAAAAAGTCACTCGCAACATACTGATAATGGCAAAAAACTAAATAACCCGTTTCGTTGAAGGCATACTTATTTAGCTCTTCTTTTAGCACATTTGTCGCTTGCTCTGTCATGTGCCAAAAACCAAGCTCGTTATTACGGTAGCTTTGCATAGCTGAAGCAACAATACTGTTTTTCTCGCCACTGAATGCGCAATAACCTTTACCCGGCTTACCATTGTATGCATGGTGTAGCTGTTCAATAAAAACGGCTACTTTATCGTTAACAACCATCTCATCATTGCGTAAATGAATATCTGTGTCGTCATCTTTTTTGTCTACATAATGAACGACTAATTTTTTAACATCTATTGTCATCTTTGTTTTTCACGCCTCTGGTGTTAAAATACGGCAATATAACTCTTTTTACCGAACCAACTGATGCCTATCATATCAAAATATTCTAATGAGCAAGTAGAACAAATCGTTGATCAGCTGATCGATGTACTAACAGAGCACAAAGCGCCTGTTGATTTAAGCCTTATGTGTTTAGGAAATTCTATCACGCATATTTTAAAAGAGCATGTACCATCAGAGAAAAGACAAGCGGTTGCCGACAATTTCGCCAAAGCATTAGCGCAGTCGGTTAAATAAGATTTATGAATTTATCGCAACAAAGTCAATTCTCATCAAAAGTAAGTCAGCTTCTAAGTTGGGGACATTGGTTCACCTTTGCAAACATAGGCTTAGTACTATTTATTAGCGTAAGCTACTTAGTTGCAGACAGTGCACCAACCACCTTTATGGGCTATTTATACATGCTCGTAACTTGGTTAAGCCACACCAGCTTTATTACTTTTATTGCCTTTGTTTTGACGATATTTCCATTAAGCTTAGTGTTTCCATACCCTCGGCATATCCGAGGGATGGCGGCTATTATCGCAACGCTTGGTGCTTCATTATTGACACTTGATGCCTATGTGTATTTCAACTTGGGTTATCACTTAAATACATCTGCACTACCCGAAATTGTGTCTTTGCTTTGGCACCGCTTAACAAGCTCACCTGCTCTTACCACGATTCTAGCGGGTGGTATTGTACTTTTAATTTTAGCGTTTCAGTTATTAGTAAGTAACTATACATGGCACCACTTAGCACGCTTAAAGCAATATAAATTTCCGCGTTATGCGACAAGCACGATTCTAGTGTGTTTTGCACTGAGCCATAGCATTCATATTTGGGCTGATGCCAACTTAAAGTTCGACATCACTAAACAAGATAATGTATTGCCATTGTCTTATCCAACAACGGCAAAAAGCTTATTAGCTAAAAATGATTTACTAGATATCGAAAGCTATAAAGAAGCGCATGATGTTAGATTAGACCCACACAACATAGATTACTTAGCACCTACTCCACTTGCTGAATGTAAGGCTGACTCAAGTGCCACAATTGATATTTTGGTATTTGAAAACAATAACGCTCTTGAGCAATTTGTTAGCACTGAACCTGCACTGCGTAAGACAGACTTATTCTTACAACCTATCGAAGCTGAAGACACGTTATTTAGTTTAGTGTACGGCCTACCAGCATTTTACAAAGCCCCGATTCTAGACAAACAGCAACTCCCTGTTTGGCTTGCAGATAATCGCTCAATACAAATTAATGGTTTTGAACAATTCGAATTTATTAACAACGAAGATATAAATCCGGCTATTCGTCTTATTCGCGCGGACGAATCTACACGCCCACGTGAAGCAGCAAATGCCGTTTTTGCCTTTAGTTTAGCTAATAACAGCAATGGTATTGTCACTGCCTCACGCTTATACAGCTCAGACAAAAAAGTGGTGCAAACTGATGGTCTTATCCAACCAAGCGATATCATTGCCACAAGTGTTGGCCATTATTTCAGCTGTAATACGCTCGCAAAGCAAACTATGCTGGGAAGCAATTTATATAAACGCCATGATGATACCGGTGTTAACTATTCTCAAGATGTTTTCATTGCCTTTAAGAAAGACCGAATTACTCTGATTGACTCTGATGGTAATTTTAAAAATATTTCTGCTGCACAAGGTTTTGCGATTGAGCAAAGACTTGATGTTCCGTTTTTGGTGCAAAGTATTAAAAAACTAAAACGTTATACGCCTTAGTGATTATTGATAAATCATTATTACGAGCTAGTTTTAAATATACCCACACAGAGCCCTATTACTGATTTAGGAGACATGGATGTCATGAAAACTATAATCACTTTTTCAATAATAGTTTGTTTGTTGACCTGCTCCCTTTCATCACTTGCTGCAACAACTGAATACTATAAGTGCGTCACAGACAGAGGCACCGTTTTTAGTGAATACCCCTGCGGTAACCGTGCAACCAAGCACAAAATCCACGTTACCGATCCCGACATTAAAGCACCTAATAATTATGTTAAAGAGCTGAATGAATTAGAGCGCCAGCAAATTATTAGAGATCTCGAAGCAGAGATCCGTAGTTATAAGTATCGTTTAGATATTTTGAGCCGCGATCGAGATAGAGCGCAATATCAACAAGAACAACGCTTAAATAAAAGGTTGTCAGATAAAAAAGCGAAAGAAATTAACAAAGACATAAATAAACAGCTTAAAGCAATTAATAAGCAATACGTGCGAGACGTGAAAAACATTAACAAAAAAATCGCAAACTTAGAGAAAAAACTCGCTCGATATAATTAAATACACTTTACTATTGGGTTTAAAGAATAAATAACATATTCTTAACACCTATAGAGTTATTGCTCTATATTGGTATAAGTAAGGAGTTTATATGCAGCCACAACACATTGCAGAGTTAATTTTATCTGGGTTTCGCAATCACTATAAACTCTTTCAAGCAATTACTGCTAAAGCGCCACTCGCGTTTGCACAGCGTGATTGGCAAAAAATAAATGAAATAAGCAAACTCAGAATTAGCCATTACGATGATCGGGTTAACGAAACCATTGCTAAGCTCAAATCGCTTAATGAACAGCAAATTATTACCTTAGACCAAACCTGCTGGCTTGAAACCAAACAACTTTATCAGCAATTTTTGCGCTTTCATCCTCAAGCAGAACTCGCCGAAACCTTTTACAACTCAGTTTTTTGTCGTTTATTCCATCGCCGTTATTTTAATAATGACTTTATATTTGTAAAAGCAACTCTAGCAGATGCCCCAGCTTTGCCAATGGAAGCCGAATACCGTAGTTACCACCCGGTTGTTGATGGTTTAAGACCTACTATTCGCAAAATTATTAACCAGTTTGATTTTAAAGCCCCCTTTGTTGATTTAGAACGCGATATTCGCTTGCTGGTAAAAGCCTTTTATAAACAAGCGCCCGATACACATCATCAAGCATGGCAAATGCGCTTTGATATACTGCAAGCCCCTTTTTACCGTAACAAAGCCGCTTATATTGTTGGCCGGGTCGTTTCAGAAAGTGGCGTACAGCCATTTATTATTGCGGTATTGCACCACGAAGACAAAGGCCTATACCTCGACGCCCTACTTACCAAATCATCGCAAATGCGGGTTATCTTTGGTTTTGCCCGTGCTTATTTTATGGTTGAAACCCATGCACCATCTGCGTTAGTGCGCTTTTTAAATCAGCTTATGCCTAATAAAACACTGGCAGAGCTTTACAACGCCATAGGTTTTCATAAACAAGGTAAGACCGAATTTTATCGTGAGTTTTTAAGTCATTTAGATCATTCAAATGACCAGCTCGTTATAGCCCCCGGTACACCAGGTATGGTAATGATGGTATTTACCCTACCCTCGTTTGGCTATGTATTTAAAGTCATTAAAGACACCTTTGGTGAAAGCAAACCCTTTGGCCGCGATACCGTATTAAAACGCTACCAATTAGTAAAAAGTCATGATCGTGTCGGTCGCATGGCCGATACCATAGAGTATTCGAACGTCGTATTTCCACTAGCCCGATTTGATAGTAAATTACTTGAAGAGTTACATAAAACCATTGGTTCTTCGATGATTATTGAAGGCGAATGGCTAATCATCAAGCATTTATATATTGAAAGACGGATGACACCGTTAAATCTTTATCTTGAAAATGCCAGTGAGCAACAAGCTTTTGAGGCAATAGAAGAATATGGCCAAGCCTTAAAAGAAATGATCGCCGTTAATATTTTCCCAGGCGACATGCTGTTGAAAAACTTTGGGGTGAGTAAACATAATCGCGTTATTTTTTATGACTACGATGAAGTTCAGTATCTAACCGATATGAATTTTCGTGCTTTGCCTAAAGCCAAAACGTACGATGATTACCTAACTAATGAGCAAAGCTACTCTGTAGCACCACAAGATGTGTTTCCAGAGCAATTATGTACCTTTGTGACAGCAAACCCGGTGTATAAGCAATACTTATTGAGTACACACCCAGAGCTTGAAGATCCAGCCTATTGGCGACAAGCACAATACAACTTTAAGCAAGGTGTAGTAAGCCATATTTACCCATACCCTGCTGCACAACGATTTATCCATTATTGGTAAACACCAAGGACACAGAATGAATATTAGTAAAATAGATTTAAACTTACTTGTTTACCTAGATACTCTTCTCAGGGAATGTAATGTAACCAAAGCAGCTAACCAGCTTAGCATTACCCAGCCAGCAATGAGTAATGGCTTAAAACGCTTACGTAATTTATTTAACGACCCAATTTTGGTGCGTACCAGTGAGGGTATGGTACCGACAGAGCGTGCAAAAGAGTTACAGCCAGTGATCCGCGGCATATTAATGACCCTTGAGGAAACACTTGCACCAAACCGCGAGTTTGAAGCATCGCAAAGTAAACGTGTTTTTCGCATCATGGCCAGTGACTATGCAGCAAGTACCCTTGCCCCACGCTTATTAAGTAAATTACACGAAGAAGCCCCTGATACCACGCTCGATATTTTGACCCCAAGTGATGTAACCTTCCACGATGTTGAAAACGGTAAGGTAGATATGGCTATCAACCGTTTTGAAAACTTACCGCAATCGTTTCACTATAAACAAATTTGGAAAGACAGCTTTTGTTGCCTAGTAAAAGCAGATAACCCGATTATTAAAGACTTCAGCCTCGACAGCTATTTAAAAGCGCGTCATATCTGGGTAAGTAAAACAGGCTTTGGTGTAGGTGTTGGTATGGACCCTAAAGATGTGCAAAAGCTAGGTTGGGTCGATGAAGCGCTCGCTCACTTTGGTAAACACCGTAATATTGCCACCTTTACCCGTAATTACCACGTTGCTATTCACTTAGCGAAAGAACAAAACTTGGTTGCAACGTTGCCTTCAAAAGCCGCAAATATTTATTTAGACGATCCGGGCCTTAAAATTCTTGAGCCACCATTCCCTATTCCGCCATTTGAGCTCGATATGATTTGGAGCCCGTTATTACACCGTGATGCAAGCCATATTTGGTTACGCCAAAAGGTTGCAGAAGTGGCCGACGAGCTTAAGTAAGATTTTACCCACCAAATTGTAATTATTGCTGATAAGCCAAGTATTAGCTTAGCTTATCAGCAGTACCCCTCCTATTAAAAAACAACAACCACCTGAAATACAATAACTTTATATTTAAGTAATGAACTGGAATATGCTTTGCAAGTATCTAATTGCATTGTTTTTAATATTCAAAAAGAGGTCATTATGAATACTCATCAAGGACAAGACGTTCATCATATTGCAGATATCATCCAAGTTATGAATAGCGGTATCGATTTTTATGAAAAAGCACAGGAAAAAGTAACCGACCCAAGCATAATTGCCTTATTTCAACGCATGATAGATGCGCGTAAAGTAAGTGTCGAGCGCTTACAACCTTATGCTATTAACGAAAATGGCGAGCGCGAAAATGGCTCTGATTTTGCTGTAGAAGCACGTAAAGCCTATACATCACTAATTACTAAACTAGGTGCCGACAAAAACGCCACCTATGTTAGCGAACTTGAAGAAGTTGAAGATAAAACACTAGCTGAAATCAAACATGCGCTTAAAAAACCACAACCACATGATTGTGAAGCCGCGTTATCAAAAACCCTGCTGACAATTCAAAGTTGTCATGCTGAAATGAGTAAAATGAAAAAGCATTAAATTGTGAGAGTGCAAAGCCCAGTTAAGCTGGGCTTTTATCTGTTTAGATATAGATGTTACTTCAAACTTTTGGCGCTCAAGCCTCCAATAACAAGTAACGCCCTATTAAAGTGTTGGAATAGCAATACCGGTTTGCCGAACACCAAATTAGTTATTAAAATCAGCGCATGGTAAAAATGTCACGAATTGCGAATAGTTTTTTAGGTTAACGTCGTTCACATAGAAGACCATTGCTTATTTAACCCTATTAAATGAACTATGCCTAAAGATAGGCAAATTATCGAACTCCAAACCCAAAACTCAGGTGAGCGTCCCATAGGTGAGTTTATAAAGAAAAAGCCTGCTATCCCACGAACAAAATAAATTAACGTTATTAATATAAGAACAGTCCGAATTAAAGGGAGTTTAAATATTACTCCAGCAGCTGAAAACGCATACATTGACCAGATGGAGAGTACAAAGAAAATTCCAGTAGTAATCAAAGTTGGTTCTAAGCTCCCCTGCTCAGAAAGTAACGCCATTCTCTCACCCGCACCAAAAAAGCGATACCATGGTGCACCAAAATAAATACAACCTAAATGAAGAATGGCAGCTAAAGCATTTAATGCACCCGCAATAATTAGATAAATATTCATACCTTATGGAACCTCCATTTAAACCTCTTTTACCAATGCCATAACCGACAGAAAGAATAGCAGGCTAAAAAATTAAATACGTAGGAGGGCAAGCCCGCTGTTTTATATCCTTTGCAGCTAAAGCATTTATGATGCTTACAATACTCCAACCAGACCTAAAAGCCCAATGGGTAACAATAAAGTCCATTGCGGCAACTTTACGAATGTATGATACTTAAAAAAATACCAACCCACAGTTATAAAGACACAAGAAAAAATAACAAAGCTTATCGATATTCCAATGACAATGTTTTGATATAACCCTAAATTGAACCAACCAATATATGATAAAACAAAACCTGAGATAACGAGGATAGTTGATACAATGTGCCAACACCCTAATAGAGTTGCTTTAGGAATGTCAGGAAGATTAGACTTTAGAAAAGGTTTAACTGGATCAACTTGACCTGCGAAGATATGCACAATCGAAGTAAATATACATACGATTCCTGCTGCAAATACCCAAGTATTCATCGTACACTCCTTGTAAAAATAATCCCACATTAAATCGTGAGCAATACATTACAATATTTAAGCACACTCTAAATAACTCAACTAAAAAAAGATAAAACATCACGCATTATATTTCTTTTAAAAAATTTATGTGCACTTATTTACTGTAGCCAAACCTAAATCTATATTCGCAACAATATATCCATATTCTTTTTTATTTAAATTTTTAGTCTGATATTGTCGCTTAGCTAGTTCGTGTGTCCAAGCCTTTTCACACGGAGCTAAGGGAATAGCTGTATCAATCGATAAATGATGCTCTTCCTTTATTACACCGCCTTTTTTAACAATATTTTTGGCACAAAGGCTTAAAGCATATTCAACAGCAAATTTATCGACACTAGGCATACCAATAAATTCTACGTCGTAAGCAAGCTTTTTATGACCTTCAGTATCAACATAATAAAGCTGACCCGATGTAGTACAGCCTGAGCTAAAGAAAATAATGATAATCAATAAAATATGCTTAGTGCTCACTTTGCTTCCTTTAAGTAATTTATTATTACTATTACTAAACCTTGCTCCATTAGCCTATACACTGCTGTAATACTCATTGAAAGCTATGTAAGAAACTAATTTTTGAGATTTCTATATTAATCACTTAAGACATAACGACATCATAGAAAATGTAATAATGTTAGCTAAAATCACTGAGGGACAAAAATCTAATCACCTTTAAGACAGATTTATCATTTTTTATCTTATTATGTCTCAATTACCCATGATGTCGACGAATGTGTTTGATTAAGCCTAATTGATTAAACTCAAGTGAAACAATATTGGTTTTATTGTACTTGATAGTTTTGTCTAAATGAGCTGGTTTAACTTTACCTGATTCAGTCATTTTTACCAAAACTACGTTAGCACCAACCATAATCTCATTTATTTCTATTGAACTATAAATAACTTCATCATTTAGCTTACTTATCATATCCTCGCGAAGTTTTATTTATCTGAATAAACAAATTTATATTTGACGTGTTCATCAATGAAATCATCAGCTAGTAACGAGATAAAGTAGTCTACTTCTTTAATTGTTGTGTCGGGCTGCTGACGCGCATTTTTGCCGCTACAAATGCTTTAGCTTTCTCAATTAATTGCTCTGAAGTGAATTGGTCATTTGCATTACTGGTAAATGAAAAAAGAAAACAAATGAACACTAAAATAGATTTTTTCACGAAACTCTCCTTGTATACCTAACATTATGGTATTTATACGACACGTTGTTTGCGTTGCATAATAGTTTGTTGAGCTGAGTTGCTACATGCTCAGTTGGTTAAGTGGGTGTTGTTTATGCTACAGCTCCCTGTAATGCTCAGCGCTTGTAATGTATCCATACACATAAATTTGGCTACATTAATAATTATATTTTCACGCTTAAAAGACCTTTAGCCTGAACAGTGAAGGAAGTTAACTAATAGACTTTATACAGTTGCATTAGCCGCTTAGTAATTCGCATTTATTTAGTCACTGTTCGTTCTCTACCGAAGTTCGTCTAACTGCCAATTATAGGCAATCAAGTATGATTCGTAACTGCCACGCAAAGGTTTATTTCAAATATTTTAAGATCTGTTTCGAGCGATAACCAGTCATCGATATTTACTAAAATCAGTTTGGTTAGCTAATATAATAAATAAAACTTGCTTCGATAATTTTTTACAATTAACTTATTAAGCACCAATGAAAACTCATCATTTACAAAAAACAAAATTTTGTTAAAAATAAACCCATCATAAAAAAGCTTTAAATCAAAATTAAAACGCAATATTATCATTATATTTTTATGGATTTATATAATATGGAATACAAAACTAATAATAACTATGGATTTACCAAGCTTTTCTCTAGTTATTTTTGGCTAGGTTTGGTTTTGGTTTTATTTTCTGTTATTTTGGATTTAAAGTTTCCTAATATGCCTTTTTGGGCATTAGCATGTACAGGACTTCTAGAGTCTGTAGGTATAGCCATTTTAGTCGCCTCAATCTTTACTTATGCATCAGGAACCTCTGAATTTGTTAATAAAATCAAGTCACTATTGCAAGATATTGTAGTAAGCAGGAATTTTTTAGGGAATATTGATTCTGAAAGTAAACGGGACGCATTAAGCGCGTTAATAAAACCATCGATAGAAGAAAAAAGAATTTATTCAAATATCGAAGATTACTTAAATACATATATCATTCAAACTATGGATGTAACAAATAAATGTGTAAGAAGTAATTACAATGTTCACGCAAGAGCTTATTTAAATAAAGAACACAATACTATTTGTGTAGACTCAAATATTAGCTATCGTTTGTACCCGACTAAAGATGGCTATAGTGATATTAAAGTTGGTTTTTTAGCTTCGGAAATACTTTCCACATGTAATCAAATTGTAGTAAATACGCCACATGGTGATAGAGAGGTATTTGAAACGCTCGAATTTAAAGAAGTTGAAATTGATGTTGGTAAAGCTAGAATTGCCACTATAGATTTATCAAAACACGCTAAAAAATGTTCCCATTTAGACATTTCTCTTGATATGACTGAATCAGGATCGGACCATTGGATTATGTTATCTTTTGGAGCAATGATGCCAACGGATGGTTTCAAACATAGTTTACGTTGTGATGATGGCTTAAAAGTAAATAGTTTTCATACTTTCATTCATGGCGCTCAATTTTATACTGACAAGCCATCTGATACAGAAATGATTACTTCTTGTAATGAATGGATAAACGAGGGTACAGGTCTTTCAATACTTGTATCTCTTCCGCACGAAATGGCTAACAAACCAATCAAACAGGACTAAAAAGTTTACTTAGTTTCGCTTATCTACACTTTTTTGCAAATAAATTTTAGTCGTATATTAGGACCTAAGCCCATAAAAATTATTACCAGAAACTCATCTAATACTGCCGACAAACTAAATTCCCCCTACTGTCTCTTCTAACACATACACACCTGTCAGGTTTATTAATTACTTTTAATCAAACCTGACGGATACACTTAAGATTTATTGACCCGTTAAACGCTTAGCAAATGAAATTGCATAAGCTGTTGAGCGTAATTTGAGTACTTTGTCATCGCTTGGCATAAAGCCTTTAGATAGTAGGTTTGGGTCATAATTAGTGAGATCGCAACCTGACTCACTTGTCGATTCTATGGTGAGCTTCCCTAATTCAATTGTTTTGCGATCAGCAGGCCATTGTACTGAAGGGTCAGTTAATGCATCACCGGGCTCGGCGAATTCAGCTTGAAAAAGATAATGAACCTTCCCTTTCTCTAAATCCTCTTCAAGTCGCTTAGCCAGAAATGACTTAGGGAAGGTTTTCATTTGCTCTTCAGTTAGCACCTGCTCTGGCTCTTCTGGCACCATGGTCCACCTAAAGGCATGCTTAGCGCCCTTTTCATCAACCATGTAAAAGGTATGCACACCAAAATAACGCGAAGACACATACGATGCTGGCGGGTTATGGCTTTGTAGCCAATTAAATTGCCCTAAGATACTCGGGTTTTGTTCTCTGTATGCTTTTACTTTCGCAAAATCGATTTGACCTGTTTTTTCGTCAGGTACTAAGGTACTTAGCAAACCAAAAAATGCTTCTGGGCTGTTGCCTGCAAATACTGGCGTAGTAAGCCCTGCAATATTATGTACATCACCATTTTCTAGCACAAACTGCACCCCCATTCCACGCGGCGAGCGTGATGTTTCATCAGCATGAGGGTTACCACCGCCCATAGAAAAACGAATATTTGCTTTTGACGGTGCGTTAAATAAAGGGCTGATTGAATACTGTTTTGCTGCTTGATTAGGTGTAAATGTGCCAACAGCGCACACCCCTTTGGCGTGACCTTTTCTGATTCCGGGCTGCTTTCCTGACAGCTTTTCAAATAAATTAATAAAATCTTGCCCGTTTACTGGTTGCTCAGCAAAACTTGCTGTTGGTAAAACAAGGCACATAGCACAAACTAAAGACTTAATTTTTAGCATTTATCCATCCTTTAAACTTAGTTCCAACAAAAATGACCAGACTAACCTCAAAATCATTTCATCAAAGCTAATAAATATTTTTACCAACAAAAACGCTACAAACATTTAATAAACTTAGAATATTTATTTAACTACAGTATTTTTAAAAGCTGCTAACTTTAAATTTAGGATCCTAAAAACTGCTGTGGCGCCCAGCATTTTAAAAATAATCCGTGGTATTAATCACGACTATGACTAGTCCACTTAATCGTGACTTTTGTGGCTTGGTCAAAAACAACAAGGACCTAATTATGGTGAAACAACATAAAAAAACCACTGCAAACGCTGATGTAGATATGACTCCTATGCTCGATATTGTGTTTATCTTGCTGATATTTTTTATCGTCACAACCTCATTTGTTAAAGAGCGCGCTATTGAAGTGAATCGCCCTTTAGCAAAACCAAGTCTTGAAAACCCTAAAAAACAAGCGCAATTTACTATTACTGAAAACGACAGTATTTATTTTGCAAACCGGCTTATCACACCAGAGCAAATAATCGCTAACCTTGCGTTATTTGCCGCACAGTTTGAAATGACCAACGTGCAAGTAACAGCAAGTGAGCAAAGCAGCCACAAAACCTTGGTCACCTTGCTTGATAAAATAAAACAATATCAAGATGTGCCAATTTCTATAAGTACGTCTTTATAACTAAAAAAGGGCCAAATGGCCCTTTGCAAAGTTAAATAATAAAAGAATCTAAAGGGAGTTTAGAACTTGTACTCTGCACCTACGTAATAGTACGCACCGTTAAAACCAAATGGTGCTGAACGACGTGAGTAAGTGAATACACCTGGGCTTGAAACAATTGTGTTGCCGCTTGCATCAACAATCGTACCCGAGCGTGAATTACCAATGGTGTTCTTATCTGGGTAAACATCAAATAAGTTATTTGCACCAATGTTAAATGACAGATTTTCGTTAAAGAAGTAGTTAACTTTTACATCAGTTAAGATTTCAGCACCGTATGTTTGACGACCACCGTCTTCAACTGTGTATTCGCCGTAACGGTTTAGTGATAGGTTTACAGTCCAATCTTCTAAACGGTAAAGCGCACTTAAGTTAATGCGGTCTTCTGGTTGCCATTCTTCAATAATTGAGGTTTCTTGCGCAGAAAACACATCTTCTACCGGAATAGTCTCAAGGCCACTGCCTGATGGCGTAAATAAATCAACCACATCTGTTTTAGTGAAGTTAGCAGCAAAGGTGAAATCAAGCGTACCGCCAAGGCCTTCTGTGTTCCATGTTGCAACTAAATCAACACCTTCGGTTTCGGTGTCTGCACCATTTAAGAAGAACTGCCCCGCACCTGCGCCTGAACTTTCAAGTGCAGCATCTAGCGTATCTGATAAACCTTTACCTAAACGGTTAGAAATAACGATACGGTCGTCGATATCAATCGAGTAGTAGTCAATGGTTAAATTGATATTGTCGGTAACGTTATACACAATACCTAAACTGCGGTTTTGTGATTTCTCTTCTTTTAGCTTAGGAATACCAATTGATTGCGCTAAGGTACTGTCGTTTCTGAACGTACCTACTTGCTCAGCGACTAAGCTGCCATCATCACCCACAACAAACTGTGTACTTACGTTATTAAAGTAAAGTTGTTGCATAGAAGGTGCTCTAAAACCTGTGCTTAGTGCACCACGTAAAGACACATCTTCAGTAATTGACCAGTTACCCGCTAGCTTAAAGTTAACTGTATCGCCAAAGCCTTTGTAGTTATCGTAACGTACCGCACCTGAGATGATGACATCATCGATTACATAGGTTTCTGCATCCATGTAGAATGAGATCACATCGCGCGACTCATCAACTGATGATGCCGGATCTGAGCCACCAAAACCTTGCGTACCACTTGCTGCATCAACACTACCAACACCGCCATTTAAGCCAGAGTAAATGCTAACGCCATCAACTGTGTCGTAATCACGGTATGCGTATTCACTACCTTCAAGAATGCGGAACTCATCAGTACGTAGCTCAGCACCCAGTGCTAATGAAAAATTGTCGTAGTCTTTAGTGTAATCAAGGTTGAGTGTTTGAAGCGATAATTCAAGGCCATATGCATACGCTGAACGCGGGATAGTGGCACGAATTTCATCAGCGCTTAAACCTTGGTTATAACGAAGGTAGTTTGCGTATGAGCCATTGATTGTGTCGCTTGTTGTGTAATCAATGCTGTTTTCACCATAGGTGTACGATAAATCAATGCTTGAATCATTATCAAACGACTTTTTAAAGCCCACGTTGTAAGACACGTCATCAATGATGGTATTAATCTTAGGTAAGAAACCCATAGGAATGGTTGCATCACCATCTTGTAATACTGGGTTACCATTTGTATTTGCGTTATGACGGAAAAACGCTGCTGATTCGTTTTCACGATTTGAATAAGTGATAAAGCCATATATCTCACCACCAGCAAGCTCATAGCCAGTATTAACAGTTAGAGCAAATTGCTGTGAATCTGCATCACCAATCCTAAACGTATCACGAGGTGCTGTTAACTCACGAGGGTCGCCAGCTAATAGTGTACCGTCATCAAGTTCTGTACAGCCGTAAAATTGACAAGAACCATGAAGGCCTGCACGGTTAGTTGGCGCACGGTCACGGTAATTAATTGTGGTGTTAAGATAACCTTCATCACCTAAAGCAAAACCTTTGTTGAAATCAACAGTAACCGTTTCACCATCGCCTTCTGAATACTCACCGTAGTTGATAGCAGCTTTACCGCCTTCTTCGGCGTCTTTTAATACGATATTGATAACACCTGCAATGGCATCTGAACCATATTGTGCAGCAGCACCATCACGTAATACTTCGATACGTTTGATTGCAGCAGCAGGGATAGCGTTCATGTCAGTACCAGCCGTACCACGACCTACTGACGTATTAATGTGGATAAGGCTCGCTTGATGGCGGCGTTTACCGTTGATAAGCACTAAGGTTTGATCTGGCCCTAAGCCACGCAATGTTGCTGGGCGAAGTGCATCTGTACCATCACTGATAGACGAGCTTGAAAAGTTAAACGATGGAGCGATTGCTTGAAGCATACGGCCTACTTCTGTTTGGCCTGTATTCTCAAGTGCTTCGGCACTTAAAATGTCAACCGGAACCGGTAAATCTTCAACCGAGCGTCCTGCTACACGGCTACCGACAACGGCAATTTTTTCGATGTTTTGTTCTGCTGCTTGATCTTCTGCTAATGCTTGCGTATTGGCGGCTAGCAGTAATGGCACGACTGCAGCGCTGACCCCTGATACTTTGATCATGTTGTTATCTTTCCTATCTACTTGTTTGAGTTTTATCCTCAGCAAGCCTTGTTGATCAACAACCGCATCAAGCTCAGTACCTTCTAGCATCGCATTCAGTGCATCGAGTTTAGTGTAAAAACCAAATAACGATTGTGCCTGATATTGCTTCGCTAATTCGAAAGAAAATATGACTGTTTGTTCGGTTTGCTTTGCAAATTCGATTAAAGCCAAATCAGCTCGTTGCGCTTTGATGTCAAATTGCAGCATTTGTTTTTCAGCTGCAATTGCTGTTTGGCCGACGGTAAGGCCATAAACAACAAATGAGGCTGGTAACAACTGCAATTGCTTACTGTGCAACTTAAACAAACAGGTGAGGGAAAAAAATCCACTATGTAAATTTAATTTTTTTTTAATTAATTTTTTGTGACGAGAAAGTGGCGCACAATTAACATCATAATATTGGCGTATTCTCATAGGCAGAACTAACCTTTTGAAGCGAACGTTAAGCTAACACGATGCTCACCCAAACGTTGATGATTAACTGACAAATTTGCCTGTAGTGAATCAAGTAGGCCTTTAATATCGCCAGCTTTAAACACACCAGCTACCTTTAAAGATGCAAGTTCAGGATCGCTAAGCTCAAATCTCGTTGCTGTATAACGACTAACTTCTTGAAGTGCCTCGCTTAATGGTTCACCACTAAAGATCAGCATTCCATGTTGCCATGCAAGATCGCGTTGCACATCATCTGCTGAAAGCTGCTTAATTGGCTCAGTTTTACTGTGTTTAATCAGCGCTTTTTCACCAGATATAACAACATTCGCTTTTAGTTTTTTTATGTCAGAGCTGTTATCTGAAGCACTTTTTAATCTGTCAAAGTCACTTGCATCTACATGAGTATTTGGATCGGCAATCATTACTTTGCCTTCAGTGACCACTAATTCTAAGTCTGATGCAGTATTTCGCTGAACATTAAACACTGTACCAAGTGCAGTAAAAGATTTATCACCCGCGATCACTGTAAATGGACGGCTTGCATCTTTAGCAACGTTAAAACGCCCTTCGCCACGGTTTAAAATTAACTGGCGACGAGTTCCCGTATAAGCCACTTCAAGTTTTGTATTGGTATTAAGTTGTACAATCGTGCTATCTGGCAAGACGAATGTAGCTTGCTCACCCACTTTTGTCCGGTAAATCTTATTAAATTTCGCGTAATCGTTCTCTTCACTTTGCCAATAACTAGAATAAATCAACATAATGCAACCAAACAGCATCACAATTAAAAAGCTGGCGGCTGTTGCCATGCCAAATACTGCGGGCTGTTTTTGTGGTGCTTTGTAAGGAAACAGGCTACTTAGCTCGTTAAGTACACTCATTTCATCCCACAAGGTTGCAAGCTCAAAAAGTGCTTCTTGGTGTGCAGCACTTTGATGGGCCCACATATGTAATTGGCTTACTTCATCTTTTGATAAACCACGGTCAATGGCGCTTATCCACTGACTCGCCTGCTCTTGAATCATTTCTTTTGATGAAAACGGGTGAACATTACTCATTTGTTCACCTCTTTAGCAGCGAACTCTGTGGTTGTAGGGTGACTGTGGGTTTGAACGTCGTGAGATTTCATTGCTCGGTGAACATGTAATAAGCCTTTGGCTATGTGTTTTTCAACAGTGCTTTCGCTGAGTTCCATTTTAGCAGCAATTTCCTTTTGGCTTAGGCCGTAGACTTTCTTTAAAATAAAGCATTTTATTACTTGTGGACTTAGTTCGTTAGTTACTCGGCAAAAAAACAAAAAGCGTTCTTTTGAGGTCACTTCATCTTCTAAGGCCATTGAGCGCATTTGATACTCAACTTGTTGTTGCTCATCTAACGACTCTTTATATTTATTATCCCATTTAGCAATATGGTTTAGTGCTAAATGTTTTGCCGTTTTCAGCATATAACTATGAGTGTACTCGATATTTTGTCTAAGATCGGCCTCATAACTTTTGATAAACGTCTCTTGCACAATATCTTCTACATCATCAGGGCTGACGATACGTGATACAAAGCGCCTAAGCTTGCTCGATATCTCAGTAAAAGCAGTGATCACACCTGTTCTATCTGTCATCCTTAACTCACATTTATTATATTTTTATTGCTTTAGGGTACGAGATTTCAGTTTAATTACAAGCCATTTGTTAAAATTTTGTGCCTCACGTTAATACACCCAAATAAAATCATATTTATACCTTACATTTATTTAAGGAAAGCTGCTGATTTTAGTACATTTGTATAACCAACTTACCATCACAGCAAATCTAATAAACAATAACTAACCAAGCCTCAAAAGTAGATAAATATGATTTCTACTGGTTTACTTTGCTAACTCGTTTTAATAATCCTCATTAAAGTAGTTTTTTGTATCGATATAATCCGAGCAAAAGTAAACTAAAGGGTGTACCTTTTGCTATTTTGGGTATAAACTAATCGGACTTTAAAATTGCATAGGACTGCCTTTGAGTTTTGGATGGCATTTCTTTGCTTACTTGCTTAACAATTGGACTGTGGAGTAAACATGCGTCTGCCTTTCGCACCTGCCAAATTATCTTTATCTGCTTTATTATTGGTTACTGCACCTATACTTTTATCTGCTTGCTCTAAAGCACCGGAGCAGCAAGGTCAAATGCACCCAGCTGCGGTTGCCACAATGACCATGAAAACTGAAGATGTGCCTTTTACTATCGAGCTGCCTGCAACGTTATCTGGTTCAAAAGAAATCGAAGTTCGTGCTCGCGTTACCGGTATTCTTGAATCACGTAACTTTGAAGAGGGCCAACGTGTAGAGCAAGGCCAGTCATTATTCACTATTGATCTTGAACCTTATCAACTTGCGGTTGACCGCGCTCAAGCAGCACTTGATGGCGCAAAAGCAGCTTTAATTCAAGCAGAGCGTGATGTAAAACGTTTAGCAAAGCTACGTGCCGAGAAATCCGTTTCGCAGCGTGACTACGATAACGCAAGTTCAGCCAATGATATTGCAAAAACAGATTTAGCTGCCGCTAAAGTAGCTCTGAAAGAAGCACAACTTAATCTTGAATATGCGCAAGTTAAAGCCCCTGTCGCAGGTGTAATGGGTCGTGAGTTTGTTTCTGAAGGCACTTATGTTTCTGGCCCAGATTTATTATTAACGCAAATGACTCAGTTTGACCCGATTCGCATTCGTTTTGGCTTATCTGAGCGTGAACAATTACAAATGCGTCAAGATGTTAAAAATGGCTCACTCACTTTACCTGAGCAAGGCCACTGGCAAACACAAATCAAATTACAAGACGGTTCTTTATACAGCAAAACCGGTGAAGTTAATTTCTCTGATGTCCGTATTAACCCGAACACAGGTACCAGTGAGTTTCAGGCAATTATCCCTAACCCTGATTTCCAACTTCGCCCGGGGCAATTCGTTCGCGTTGAGTTAAGTGGTGCAGTTCGCAAAAACGCTTTCATCGTGCCACAACGAGCCGTGCTTGATAACGGCACCGGTAAGTTTGTTTATGTAGTAAGCAAAAACGAGCAAGGTATGGATGTTGCGTTACCTGCCCCTGTCACTGTAGGTGAATGGATCAAAAAACCAGAAAACGAGCAATACCAAAATTTTTGGTTGATTCGCAGTGGGTTAAAAGAAGGCGACCAAGTTATTGTTGATGGCATGGCACGTATTTTCTTCCCGGGTATGCCAGTCAATGTTGGCAAACCAACCACTAACTCAAGCCACGCAGAATAAGCACAGGGAGTCTTATGTTTTCTCGTTACTTTATAGACAGACCCATTTTTGCGTTTGTTATATCTATTGTTATTGTGCTTGCGGGCCTTGCTGCGATGCGTAGCTTACCAGTTGCGCAATACCCTGAAATAGCACCACCGGTTGTACAAGTCACCGCGGCCTACCCTGGCGCATCTGCAGGAGTACTCGAACAAACCGTTGCTACACCGATAGAAAATGCCATTACCGGTGTTGAAGGCATGATGTATATGTCATCAACGTCAACCAGTGCTGGTTCAACCACAATCGAAGTTACTTTTGAAATTGGTACTGATGTTGACCAAGCCGCTGTAAACGTAAATAACCGTGTAAAACAGGTTGAAGCACGTTTACCTGAAGAAACACGCCGCCAAGGTGTCGTTGTTCAAAAAGGCTCTTCTAGCTTTTTACAAGTGCATGCCTTTTACTCACCAGATGGTACACGCTCGAGTTTATGGACATCTAACTATGTCACTATGAACGTGCTTGACCGTATTAAACGAATTCCTGGTACAACGAGTGTACAAATTTTTGGTGCTAAAGATTACGCTATGCGTATTTGGCTACGCCCTGATGTTATGAGCCAATTAGGGGTTACGGTTGAAGAAATTGCCGGCGCAATCCGCGTACAAAACTCGCAATATGCCGCAGGTAAAATTGGTGCTACGCCAACAACTCAATCTCCTCAAGAACTGGTTTATAGTGTTACAGCACAAGGCCGTTTATCTGAGCCTGAGCAGTTTGAAAACATCATTATTCGTTCAAATACTGACGGCAGTAGCTTACGCTTAAAAGACGTTGCCCGCGTTGAGCTCGGTTCGAAAGATTATAACTTCAAAGGGACGATTAACGGTAAAGAAGCGGTACTGCTAGGTATCTTCTTACAGCCGGGTGCTAATGCTCTTGATGTGGCTGAAGAAGTAAACAGTGTTATTGAAGAAATGAAAAGCCAGTTCCCTACCGGTCTTGCTCATTTAACCTCTTACGACACAACCCGCTTTGTTGAGGTATCAATTCGTGAAGTAGTAAAAACATTGCTTGAAGCCATGGTACTGGTATTCTTAGTGGTGTATTTATTCTTACAAAACTGGCGCGCAACGCTTATTCCGACTCTTGCAGTACCGGTTTCACTACTAGGCACATTTGCTGGCATGTATATGCTGGGTTACTCAATTAACTCACTCACCTTATTCGGTATGGTGCTCTCTATTGGTATTGTTGTTGATGATGCCATCGTGGTACTTGAAAACGTTGAACGTATTATGCACGAAGAAGGCCTAGGTGCTCGAGAAGCTGCCGTTAAAGCCATGGGCGAAGTAAGTGGCCCAGTTGTGGCAATTGTTTTAGTACTTTGCTCTGTGTTTGTGCCAATTGCATTTTTAGGTGGCTTAACCGGTGAGTTATTCCGCCAGTTCGCAATTACTATTTCGATTGCTGTAAGTTTATCGGGTGTGGTTGCCTTAACGATGACGCCAGCTCTTTGTGTGCTTATTTTAAAACAAGAACACAAACAAACCGCCCGTTTTTTCTTATGGTTTAACGACATGTTTACCAAGATCACTGGCCGTTATGTAGGTGCTGTTGGTTTTATGGTGCGCCGTGGTCTGTTAGGTGTGATCTTAATGACGGGTATGGTTGCTGCTACAATTGGCCTTTGGCAAAATACGCCTGGTTCACTTGTACCAGATGAAGACCAAGGTTATTACATCTCTGCCATCTTCTTACCAGATGGGTCATCACTTGAACGCACAGAGCAAGTAACACAGCAAGTTGTCAAAGCCGTACAATCAAACCCAGCTAACGAAAACGTAGTGGCGTTTACAGGTTTTGACTTTATTGGCGGTGGTTACAAAAACAGTGCTGCAACCTTATTCGTGACTCAAAAGCACTGGGATGAGCGTGAAGTTGATACCAAAGCGCTAGTGCAAGAGCTCTTCATGAAAACAGCGGGTATTAAAGAGGCGCTTGTACTTGCCTTTAACCCTCCTGCTATTTTTGGTTTAGGTAACACTGGTGGTTTTGAATTCTACATTCAAAACAAAGGTGACAGTGACCCAGATAAACTACAACATGCAATGCAGTTGATGACAGCTGAAGCACAAAAAAGCCCTATCATCAGTGGCTTGCAAACACTTTGGCGCCCTGATGCACCACAGCTACGTGTTGATGTGGACCGTGAGCAAGCGCGTGCTATGGGTGTCGAAATTGATGACGCGTTCACTGCCCTTGCGGGTAACTTAGGTACTTATTACGTTAACGACTTCAATAAATTTGGTCGCGCATGGCAAGTACTGATGTCTGCAGACGCTGAATTTAGAATGAAGCCTGATGACATTGGTCGTATCTATGTTAAAAACAACCAAGGTACTATGGTGCCACTTTCAGCCTTTACCACTATTGAGTATAGCCGTGGCCCTGAAAACCTTAACCGTTATAACAACTTACCAGCAGTTAAACTAATGGGTAATGCAGCACCGGGTTACAGCTCGGGGCAAGCCATTGCTGAGGTAGAACGTATTGCACAAGCAGTACTACCACCTAATATGACCTACGAATGGACAGGCTCTGCATTCCAAGAAAAACGTAGTTCAGGTACCACAGGAATTGCCTTAGGCCTTGCTGTGATCATGGTATTTTTGATTCTAGCAGCTCTTTATGAGCGTTGGTCACTACCGCTGTCTGTCATGCTTGCCCTGCCATTTGGTACATTTGGTGCGCTTATAGCAGTATGGGTTGTCGGTATGACAAACGATGTGTATTTCCAAATTGGTCTTGTCACACTACTTGGTCTTGCCAGCAAAAACGCGATTCTTATCGTTGAATACGCCTTGATGAAACATCAACAAGGTTGGAGCGCAAGTACTGCTGCACTTGAAGCTGCACGTTTACGTTTTAGACCAATTATTATGACCTCTCTAGCCTTCATTTTAGGTGTTGTGCCGTTAGTACTGAGCTCTGGTGCAGGTGCGGGAGCTCGTCATAGTGTTGGTACGGGTGTTATGGGCGGTATGATGGCTGCAACATTCCTTGCGGTATTCTTTGTGCCACTGTTCTTTTATTGGTTAACGGCGCGTAAGTTAACTGAAAAACGCTCAAGACAAGAGCTTGCTGATGAGATAGCAAAACATCACCAGCAAGAACATGTCAAAACCCAAGAGGGTAACCTGTAAAAAATGAAGGGCAAACAATGAGTTTGCCCTTTTTTTTGATTATTTGATTACTAGCAATTTACTGCTTCGAGCGCTAGTATTAAGGAAAGATGTGTGGAGTGCAGCATGAATAATCAAAAATTAGCCGAATTTGAACAATTTTTTCAAATCAACGAGAGCAATCGCGTCAATTTATACGCCGTTGAACCTGAAGCTGTGCCAAAAACCAATGCTGAACTCGAAGCTGATATCCCCGCTTTATTTAAACTTGCTAACGAAGTAAATGAGCTTGAACAAGCAACCTTACGCCCGCTTAGAAACCTAGGTGATGTTGCACAAGAACTAGCACTATTTTTACAAGCACAATCACGTAAAATTGATTTAATTATGAGCCATATTTTAGCCTCTGAACAGCCAGAAGATGACGCTAACTATTGCGATAGCTATGGCGGTGGCGGGGTAAAATTAACCTCATCAGAAGTATATGAACTTGGACAGACATTTCGCACTAAATTATTCTTACAACACGAAGCATCTGCCATTTATTGCTATACCGAATTAGTCGCCATTGAAAAATGTGATGATGATAAATACCAATATACCTTATTGTTTACGGCGATTCGTGATGCTGACCAAGATTTAGTCGTAAGAGCGGCCTTACATGCCCAAACTCGCCAACTAAAAAAACGTCAACAAGAAAACAATTCGCAAGACAGTTAAAAATCACGCTTTATCGCGCACAAAAAGCTGACATCTATGGCTAAAATGCTAAACTAGCCCCACCTTAGTTTGTTTATTACCTTCATGAAATTTAGACTTTTACCTGAATGGGCTGAGCAAGATGCTGTTATGCTTACTTGGCCACACCAAGATACTGATTGGGCTGCAAATTTAACGGCTGTAGAGCCTGTGTATGTGGCACTTTGCCAAGCAATAAGCCAGCAACAAGATGTTGTGATTGTGGCCCATGATAATGCCCTTAAAGCACATATTGCCGGATTACTTGAAACCGCAAATGTTGATGCTAAGCGCATTCACTTTGTGGTGACACCCTGTAACGATACTTGGGCACGCGACCATGGCCCATTAACCTGTGCGAATATTGATGACGCAACAGAATTAAAAGTAATGGATTTTATTTTTAATGGTTGGGGCAATAAGTTTGCAAGTGAACTTGATAACCAAATTAACCAAGTGCTTGTAAAGCAAGTTGCAAACCCTAAAAATGGTTATCAGCAAAGTGAACTGGTTCTTGAAGGCGGCGGCGTCGAAATCAACGAGCACGGCGTACTACTGACTACAAGCGAGTGCTTGTTAAACCCAAATCGTAACCCAGCACTTACAAAAGCAGATATAGAAAAAACGCTAGTTGAGCAACTTGGCGCTACGTCTTTCCTTTGGGTTGATCACGGTTATCTTGCGGGTGATGATACCGACAGCCATATTGATACACTGGTACGTTTTGCACCAAACAACACCCTTGTATATGTACAGTGTGATGATAAAAATGATGAGCATTTTGCTGCCCTTGATGCAATGGAAAAGCAACTGCAATCATTTAAAACAGCAGAAGGTGAAAACTACACGCTGATTGCCTTACCTTGGCCAAAAGCAGTGTTCAATGAAGATGGTGACAGACTCCCTGCCACATACGCTAATTATTTAATTATCAATAAAACCGTTTTAGTACCAATTTATGGTGATGAAAACGACCAACTTGCGCTTGGTCAGGTTGCCAAAGCATACCCAGATCACACTGTGGTGGGTATTAATTGTGTGCCAATTATTCACCAATTTGGCAGCTTACACTGTATTACAATGCAATTACCGCGCGGCTTTTTAGCAGGAACAAACAATGACTAAACCAACGCATTTAAAGGTTGCTCTTGTTCAGCAATCAAACACCGATAATGCTCAAGACAATATGGCAAAATCTATTGCTGGTATTCGTGATGCAGCAAGCCAAGGCGCTAAGCTTATTGTTCTTCAAGAGCTGCACCGTAGTTTGTATTTTTGCCAAACCGAAGATGTAGACGTTTTTGATTTAGCAGAAACAATTCCGGGCCCAAGCACAGACACCTTAGGCGCACTCGCTAAAGAATTAAATGTGGTGATCGTGTCATCATTATTCGAAAAGCGTGCCACAGGTCTTTATCACAACACCGCTGTGGTTCTAGAAACTGACGGCAGTATTGCCGGCAAATACCGTAAAATGCATATTCCTGATGACCCAGGTTTTTACGAGAAATTTTACTTCACACCGGGTGATTTAGGTTTTCAGCCTATTCAAACCTCTGTTGGCAAATTAGGCGTGTTGGTGTGTTGGGATCAATGGTTCCCTGAGGCTGCACGCTTAATGGCAATGGCCGGTGCTGAAATTTTAATTTACCCAACAGCCATTGGCTGGGATCCGCGTGATGAAAAAGACGAACAAACACGTCAAAAAGACGCGTGGGTTATTTCACAACGCGCTCATGCAGTTGCCAACGGTGTACCGGTGATCAGCTGTAACCGTGTTGGTCACGAAAGTGATCCAAGCGGTCAAAGCGAAGGTATTCAGTTCTGGGGCAACTCGTTTATCGCGGGCCCTCAAGGTGAAATCTTAGCCGAAGCTAACAACAGTGATGAGCAATTATTGGTTGTTGAATTAGACCAAGCGCGTAGTGAAAACATTCGTCGAATTTGGCCTTACCTTCGTGATCGTCGTATCGATCACTATCAGGACTTAACCAAGATTTATCGAGACTAAGCAGTAAAAACAGTTTAAAGGAGTAGTAAATGGCGTTTGCGCAATGGGCAGCATTGCCTTGGGTAAAATCTGAAAAAGATAAAATTCAATGGGGACAACTTACCGGTAGCGGACTGAGCATCGCCATCGCAGAAGGTGTAAAACAACACAACGAGCTGGTTGTGATTGTCACCCCAGATACGCCAAGCGCCCTACGCCTTGAAACTGAGCTCGAATTTCTATTGCCTGAAAACCCAGTCATGGTCTTCCCTGACTGGGAAACTCTACCTTATGATCATTTTTCGCCGCATCAAGATATTATTTCTGCACGCCTAGCCACCTTAAATACATTAAAAAAAGAACAACAAAGCGTATTAATCGTGCCAGTATCAACCTTGATGCTACGTACAGCCCCTGCTTCGTTTATTTACGGTTCAACCCTTAACTTTAAAGTGGGCGATACCTTAGATACCCATACACTGCGTGAAAACTTAGAACAAGCGGGCTATTTACATGTACAACAAGTGATGGAGCATGGTGAATACGCTATCCGTGGTTCTATCGTTGACTTATACCCTATGGGTAGCCCTCACCCATTCCGTTTAGACTTTTTTGATGATGAGCTCGACAGCATTCGTTTATTTGATGTTGAAAGCCAACGCTCTGATGAAAAAGTCGACAAAATTGAGTTACTGCCAGCTCACGAGTTTCCAACTAACGACTCAGACATCGAGCGTTTTCGTATCAATTATCGTGAACAATTTGGCGCAAGTTCTGAGCAAGACTCAATTTATATGCAGGTTACCAAAGGAACTTGGCCTGCCGGTATCGAATATTACATGCCACTGTTTTTTGATGGACTGGCGACTATCTTCGATTACTTACCAAGCAATACGACGTTTATGCATTTTGGCGATATTGAACATGCTGCTGACCAATTTTGGCACGATGTAAATGTTCGCTACGAAAATCGCCGTGTTGATCCACTTAGACCACTACTTGAGCCAATTAAGCTCTATCAAAGTGTTAATGAGCTGTTTGGTGAATTTGGTAAATACGCACGTATTCGTTTATCGCAAGCCAAATTAGGCACCAAAGCAGGCCATACAAACCTTGCCAGTAAAGAGCTGCCAAATGTACGTATAGATCATAAGTTACATGAACCGTATCAAGGTTTAATAAACTATGTTGCTAGCGAGAAAAAACAAAAAGGCCGCGTGCTGCTCTCGGTTGAATCGGATGGCCGCCGCGAATCATTACTGACATTATTAAAACCAAGTGGTTTAAAGCTCAAAGAGTTTGAAACTTTTAGCGATTTTACCAATAGTACAAGCGATGTTGGCCTCATCGTTTCGCCACTTGAACAAAGTGTGGTGTTAGACGGTAAACCGCGTTTAACCATTATCACAGAGCAAGAATTATTAGGTATTAAGGTATCGCAGCGTCGACGCCGTAAACACAAATACGAAGCCAGCCAAGATGCGCTTATTCGTAACCTTGCTGAGCTACGTGAAGGCCAGCCAATCGTACACCTTGACCACGGTGTAGGCCGCTATCAGGGGCTTGAAACCATCGATGCTGCCGGTGTTATCACCGAGTTTGTTACCATCATTTACGCCAACGAAGCGAAGCTTTACGTACCTGTTTCAGCGTTACATATGCTGAGCCGCTATTCTGGTGGCGAAGAAGCCTCTGCCCCGCTCCATAAATTAGGCTCCGATGCGTGGGAAAAAGCTAAAAAACGTGCTGCCGAAAAAGTTCGTGATGTGGCTGCTGAGCTATTAGATATTTACGCAAAGCGCCAAGCAAAACCGGGTAACCAATTTAAGCTTGATGGCAGTGCATATCGTCAGTTTAGCGATAGCTTCCCATTTGAAGAAACTGACGATCAACGCAACGCCATTGAGTCTGTTCTTGGTGATATGCAAAGTAAACAAGCGATGGACCGTTTGGTGTGTGGTGACGTTGGCTTTGGTAAAACTGAAGTGGCAATGCGCGCAGCCTTTGTGGCCGTTAACGATAACAAGCAAGTTGCGGTGCTGGTACCAACGACACTGCTTGCTCAGCAACATTATGAAAACTTTAAAGACCGTTTTGCCGATTTACCAATTGAAGTTGGTGTTTTATCACGCTTTAATTCTACAAAAGAGCAAAAAGATACCCTAGATAAAATGGCTGAGGGTAAATTAGATATCGTTATTGGTACACACAAGCTTATTCAGCAAGATATCAAATTTAAAGATTTGGGCTTATTAATTGTTGATGAAGAGCACCGCTTTGGTGTGCGTCAAAAAGAAAAAATCAAAGCATTACGTGCCGATGTTGATATTTTAACACTTACAGCAACCCCTATCCCACGTACCTTAAACATGGCAATGAGTGGTATGCGTGACCTGTCAATTATTGCCACACCACCTGCAAAACGTTTAGCAGTTAAAACCTTTGTTAGACAAAGGGATGCAGAACTAATTCGCGAAGCAATCCTGCGTGAAATTAAACGCGGTGGTCAGGTGTATTTCTTACATAATAATGTTGAAACTATCGACCGTGTTGCTGAAGAAATCAGTGAATGGGTACCCGAAGCCAGTGTTACAACGGCACATGGTCAAATGCGAGAGCGCGAGCTTGAGCAAATTATGAGTGATTTTTATCACCAAAAATATAATGTCATTGTGTGTACCACCATTATCGAAACCGGTATCGATGTACCCACTGCCAACACCATTATTATGGATAGAGCAGATAAGCTAGGGCTGGCCCAACTACATCAGTTACGAGGGCGTGTTGGCCGAAGCCATCACCAAGCGTATGCATACCTTCTAACAGGTAATCCTAAGTCGTTAACCAAAGACGCTGTAAAACGTTTAGAAGCGATAGAATCGCTTGAAGATCTAGGCGCTGGCTTTGCACTTGCTACCCATGATTTAGAGATTCGTGGAGCGGGTGAATTACTTGGTGACGACCAATCAGGGCAAATGCAAACCATTGGTTTTAGTTTGTATATGGAAATGCTTGAGCAAGCCGTTAACGCATTAAAAGAAGGTAAAGAGCCAACTCTTGAGAATTTACTAGGTCAACAGACTGAGGTTGATTTAAAACTACCAGCCTTATTACCTGAAGATTATATTCATGATGTAAATGCTCGTTTAGGAATCTATAAACGCATTGCAAGCTGTGCTAACCTCAACGATATGGACGAATTACAGGTAGAGCTAATAGACCGCTTTGGTCTGCTACCTGATGCCACTAAAAACTTATTTAGTTTGCAGCAATTAAAACTGCAAGCAAGCAATATTGGCATTAAGAAAATTGAAGCAAATCCGAAAGGCGGTTATTTTGAGTTTAGCCAGCATACAAAGGTTAACCCTAGCTTCATTATAGGTTTGATACAAAGTGCACCACAGGTGTATAAAATGGATGGCGCGAATAAATTGCGCTTTGCGATTAGTGAGGCAAACCCTCGCGAACGCTTGAAAATGGTCACTGCAATGATTGCAGATTTCGAGAAAAAGGTTAGCCATTAATGTTGTTAAGAAATAGTTTTTTGTTGCTGTGTTGCTTATTTACAAGCTCATCGTTTGCAACGAGATGGTTTGAAATTGAAGTACTTATCTATAAACAACGCCCAGCACCTTATTTACAAGAAGATTTTTCTTTAAAGCATGATGAGATTACTGCTAAGCGCGAAAAAGATCTGCTTTCTCCAGCTTATACAGCGCAAGCTAGACAAGAGTGCTTAAATGGCGACAGTCGATTTCAGTCTACGACATTTGCAGATGCTATTATTACCTCGAATCCCCACTCTAACGTGTGCGATGAAAGTGTTGATTATTTATCTAGTTATGACGAATTACCCGTAACACCCGTAGTCGAAGCTCGCGACGACACGGATGAAATTTATCTACTCGCGCCCGAGCAGCTACAGTTTATCGAACAAAAAAAGCAACTAGATCGTAAAGGTCTCACGCCGATACTTCACACAGGTTGGCGTTTTCCTGAAATGAGCGAAAGTAAAGCCCCCAGTATTAGATTGTTTTCAGGTGATCACTTTTCACAAGCGCTCGATAGCCAAGCAACTACTGATAATGACTTTATTAATCTAGTTAGCCCGGTACAGCAATATATTCCCGAACAGTTACAAACGATACCGAAGTGGGAATTAGAAGGTTTGATGAAAATATACGTTCGCCATTACCTGTTTATTCATGCTGATTTTGATATTAGTCAGCGTTTAGAGAGTGGCGACTATGAAAAAGCACGTTTTTCACAATTTAAGCGTGTAATAAGTAATGAAATTCATTATTTCGATCACCCTCGCATGGGGATGATTGTACAAATAAGACGTTATAACCATTAATGGAAACTATTATGAAAAAATATATGGCAATTGCTGCTGCAACGGTAGCGCTTACTTTAGCTGGCTGTTCAAAAGTTAACTTAGAAAACTATGAAAAAATTAAAATCGGTATGGATAAAGCTGAAGTTGAAGCGATTTTAGGCTCAGCGGATAAGTGCGAAGAAAAAACACTTCATACTAATTGTATTTGGGGCAGCAAAGACAAAAATATCGAAATTACATTAGTTTCAGATAAAGTGTCGCTGTACAGCAAAACAGGTCTAGACGCTAAATAAACCTACCAGGGTGGTAATGTACCACCCTCGTTTCTCTTTATTTAACTGACGTCGAATATATCCTTTCAATATTAACAATTTTGCTGCGATTTAAGGTGATTTTGTAGCGCTGCATCAGTGTTTTTTCATCGTTTTGTGTAAAAACCAATACCATATTTAGTTGATACCTACGCTCAACTGCTTGCTTAGATATTTTATTGCTTTCAAGATGATAAAGTTTACCTTCACCGCGTTTTAAATAACGTGCGAATGGCGCTAAACTAAATTGCATCGTTTGTTGTAGGGTATCGTAACCCGGTAAAAACTCTTTAGCATTAACGTGTGTTTCACTAGCAAAATGTAACCATTGAGAAGCCTGCTTGTTCTGATGGCGACGCTTAGAGAATATTTGTCTAACCTCTTTAGGGATACGCTTAAAAGCTTCGTATTCTAGCCAAATATACTGACTAGCAATGCGGTCTTTAGTGATACTATTTCTAAATTGAAAACGCCATTTTGGCCGCCCTCTTACTATTGCACGCCATATAACGCGGGTAATATCCTCTTTGAATATCTCTCGCAACCCATAAATTACACCTAAAATCAAAATTAAGGTTGCAGTTACCTCAGTAAAGGTTGAACGGGCGTTTAACACAACTAACATTACAAAGGCCATGATAACAGCCGTTACAGATCCCTTTACAATGCGCTTTAAGTAGCTATTCAAATGTCGGGTATGACGAGTTAAAACCACACCATGTTCAATCAAACGTTGTAACAGGCGCATTTTATTAGTGATTCGATTGGCATCTTCAAGGGTTGATTGCGAGTTATATTCCTGCTCGTCACGGTAACTATTTTCAGTTTTACAAAACTCTAAAAGCTCGCTGCGCTCTTTTGCAAAATCGCTACTGCGTGGTCCTTCGTCTAGCAACTTTAAAAATGACTGTTCAACATGCCAACTTAAATAGTTATCGGCATTTTTATAAAATGGCAGTAGTTTTTCATCATCTGGTGTGTAGCGTCTCAGCTTTTTAAGCAGCCCTTTGGTTTGCTCACATAATTCAATGGCTGCAGGATAAAACTCTTCAGCTTCTTGGTATTTTAAGGTGTCTTTAATATCAGCATTCAGCGCTAAACGAACTTGGTAGCAATATAAGTTTAAATTTTGTCGATAATCTTGCTGCTCACCTTTGTTTTTACTAACAAAGCGACTTCTCACCAAGGGTAAATGAATATTGTTGGCGTTATAAGCTAAATGTGATTTGAAATGGTTATTAAAAAATGACTCTTCACTAAGTGTTTGTGGATTAACACTCATCTCATTAGGGATTGAGAAATACAGATCTAACCGCTGCTCTGCACGGGGAGTGAGTTCAGGCTCAATAATAAAAGATAGGTTTTCGTCTTGTTTAAGCAATATCACCTCGTTTGTTAAAAGTACCTCTACAGTTTACGCGTTGATAAGCTTTCAGACAATAAAAAAGCCCCGTAAAACGGGGCTTTAATAATCATTTCAAACTAGATTAGAACTTAACGTTCACACCAGCGAAGAAACGACGACCTAGTACATCGTATGTGTACGGGTCAGTGTTTGAGTCATTGTTACCTGAGTAGTAAGGTGCTTGCTTATCGAATAAGTTGTTAACACCTGCAGAGAATGACACTGTGTCGTTCATGATGTATGAACCACTGATGTCGTGGTATACAACAGTACCAACGCTTGGTACTAGACACTCGCTGTCGTCAGCAAGACATGCATAGCTGTCTAGGCCGTCGATCATACGTGCTTGGTATTGTGCATCCCAGTTGTCGCCAGACGCGTTAAGAGTGAAGTTAGACTTAACTTTCGCGTAGCTACCGATACCAGAAGTTACAAGACCTGTGTAATCGATTGTGCTTGTGCCTGAATCAACGATGTACTCATCAAGGATAGTTACATCAAGACCTGTGCGCCAGTTAAGACCTGCAGCTTCAAATGCATACTTGAAGTTTACGTCGTAACCTTTAGTCGATTCGTTACCAATGTTTTGTAATTGGTTGTTGAAGCTAATACGACCAGTGCTTTGGTTGAAGTTGATTGCAGAAGACTGACAAAGTGCAGTATCTTGGTTTTTGTATGAACCTGTAGCAGCGTCAAGACAGTTCTCAACGATGTATTGGTTGTTTACGCTTGAAATTGAGTTTTCGATTTCGATTTCATAGTAGTCAACAGTCATTGAGAAACCATCTAACCACTCTGGAGCGTATACGAAACCAGCTGTTACTGTATCAGCAAGCTCTGGCGTTAATTGGTCATTACCACCCACAGTTACTTCAGCTTGGTCTTGAGCGCCAGGGAAGTTAACTTGTTCGAATGAAGGTGATTTACCTTGGTAAAGCTCAGATACTGTAGGAGCACGGAATGCAGTTGAACGAACAGCACGTAGCATTAGTTCGTCGTTTACACGCCAAGTTAAACCTAGTTTCCAAGTCTCATCTGAACCAAATGTGCTGTAATCAAATGCACGTACAGCTGCGCTTAAGTCAACCATTTGTGCAAATGGTGCATCAGCTAGAAGTGGAACAGCAAATTCTACGTATGCTTCGTTAACGTCGAAACGACCACCTGTTGGTTCAACACGTGGGTCATTTGCAAGACCTTGTGAAGTTAGTGAATCTGGAACGTACCATGCTTTTTCTTCACGACGTTCGATACCCGCTGCGAAACCAACGTAACCAGCAGGAAGTTCCATTACTTCACCATTAAGGCCAGCTGAAAGAACTAATAATTGGCTACCACCTGAGTTGTTTTCAGTGTAGTTGTACTGTGCAAGGTTGCCAGCAGACCAGTCAGCTTGGTTTAGTGGGTTAAACTCACCTTCACCGATTGCATCTTGGATTGAACCCATGTTTAGAAGGTTTGTTGCACGGTCAACTGAATCGTTACGACCGAATACTACTGAAGTATCCCAGCCCCAACCGTTGTCGAATGAACCGTCTAGACCGATTACTGCGCGTACTGTGTCAACTACTTGCTCATAACCACGAGGACCTACGTCTGTCATACGACGACCGTAAGAGATGTCTTCTCCGTCAGCAACACCATGAGAAAGAAGTGAATCACCCATAGTTTCTGCATCGTATTTGAAGTCAAACCATACTGGCTGTGGAGCCATTTGTTGAGTTGACCAACGCTTAGAGTAAGTGAATTCAGACACTAGACGCGTTTCATCAGTTACGTCAAAGTGGCCGATACCTGTAAGGTTTAAACGACGCATTGGCGTGTATAGGTAGCTTGTTGCTGAGTAGTTGTATGCATCACCAGCAGCAGTGAAATCATGCCAACCACCATCTGCTTGACCTTGAAGGTCTGCATTTTCAGCCCAAACGTGGCCGAAAGGTGTATAAGAAGAACCACCACAGTAGAAGCTACCGTTGTCGTAATCTTCTTCGATAGGACAATCAGAGAAATCACGATCTGCTTGAGAAGCATCACCACGGTCAGTGTATTGTAAACCGATTACAACGTTACCACGGTCAAAGCTTGAACCCATTGTGATATCGAAAGACGTTTCGTCTGCATCGCCTTCACCAGTGATAGCACCGTTAAGGTTCATGTCTAGACCTTCGAAGTCGTCTTTTAAGATGATGTTAACAACACCCGCTACCGCGTCAGTACCGTATACAGCAGATGCGCCGTCTTTTAGTACTTCAACTTGCTTAATCATTGATACTGGGATTGTATTTAAGTCAACAGTAGATGCAGCACCAGTACCAGAGTTGATCATACGACGACCATTTACTAGTACTAGAGTACGTTGTGCACCAAGACCACGTAGGTCAACACGTGCGTTACCACCTGAACCGTTGTTAACAGCAGGGTTGGTCATTGCACCGCTTGCTGCAGTCATTTTTTGTAAAACGCCATCGATGCTTGATGCACCCATTGCTTTGATGTCATCTGCACCAATTAATGTTACAGGACTAGACGTCTCCATATCGGTACGCTTAATGCGAGAACCTGTAACTTGAATCTTTTCGATTGAATCTGCCGCATCTTCAGCAGCTAATACTTGCATGCTTGAGAACATTGGGATTGCTGATACAACAGCTAAACCAAGAATTGATTTTTTCATGTGAAAACCCTACTTGTTGGAAATTTACCTTAGTTAGGTAGCGCTCGTTATTATTCGAATCACGAGTCAGCGGCAGGCAACTTAGGCTCAGTTAACTGAACGAAAACTGAATGATAGAACAATAAAAAAACAGCCTAAATTTCTAGTTTCCAATTGGGGTAATAAGGTTTCACGATGTATCAATGTTAACAGAAAAAAACACTATAAAATCAGATTTCTACAATACTTTACAACCAAAAAAAATACGATTGAAATCAATTGCACGAACTTTGTAATCAAGTGTAACTAGGGCCGTATTGAGGCTACAAATGAAATTTTTACAACTTGATCACACATCGTTATAAAAACCGTAAAAGCTTGGTAAGACTGCTAACCATAGTTATTCACTAAAATTAACTAATTAGACAAAGTTAGTCGGTTAATCGCTGTATTGGAGGACGTTTTTTTAGATTTGTTCCAAAACTTTGTGGTTTTCTTGGAATAAGTTAGTTAAATGGCGTCGATTTGTAGGAAAACTAATTTGATGGTGTGTATCACTTAGTCAAATAAACAGTTACTTGGTGATACACATATAAATGTTGCGATATTAAGGTTGGATAGAATCGAAATAATAAAAAAGCGTGTGTGTTTTGTTACTAGCATCTTGATAGGTCACGGTCATCTTCCATGTCATGACGGGTTCTGAACACGCCCCTACCATTGTATTAGCAGTCCATATTTGTTCAGTGTTAGTAAACTGAACTGGGATGAACCCCATATACATAGATACACCTTCAAGTTTAGCTGAGGGATTTTTGGCATCATCTGGCAACTTCAAGTTAATTGTAAAAGGGGTTTCTGGGCTAACTTTAGAATTACTTAACCAAACTTCTACATTATTAGTAAATTGACATCGGCTATTATTTTCACAGCTTGTACTTGCGCTACCCTCTTCTATACTTTGGTAATCACACGCAGCAGTAAAAATACTGATCAGGAAAACTGGGAGTAAACTAATTCTCACTTTCTTTGCCTGTATAAAATAAAAGCGGATACTAGTCAGGTCATAGATAAAAGACAACTATGCTCGATGGAATAAGCTAATAAAAATACAATCACTGACAAAAAATAACCAACAAAACATCAAAAATTGATTGATGTCATAATTTTATGCAATTGACCTATCTTTTTTAGGTCAAAAATTTTATCATTTCCATCGCAAAAATAAGGGTTTCTCGAGTTTGTTTTCTGAAGCTAACACCTTTTAGCTAGCTTTAGGTAACACACTTGTGAAGTAATAGTAGGCCCCACTTTTATCAAGTGGGTAATTCATTTCTAAAACGCATTAATTGCAGCGGAAGCCAGAAAATGAGCCAAACAGTAGCATCACAAACTGAGTACAATTATAAAGTTGTACGCCAATTCGCTATTATGACAGTGATTTGGGGCATCGTTGGCATGAGTGTTGGGGTTCTGATTGCTGCCCAATTAGCTTGGCCAGCACTTAACTTTGATACACCATGGTTAACTTACTCTCGACTACGTCCGTTACATACGAACGCAGTAATTTTCGCATTTGGTACAAGTGCTCTTTTTGCGACGTCTTATTACGTCGTACAACGTACGTGTCAAACGCGCCTTTTCTCAGATAAACTAGCAGCCTTCACCTTCTGGGGTTGGCAACTTGTTATCGTACTTGCAGCGATCACCTTACCTTTAGGTATCACAAGCTCAAAAGAATACGCAGAACTTGAATGGCCAATCGATATTCTTATCGCCGTTGTTTGGGTTACATACGCAGTTGTATTCTTCGGTACGCTAATCAAGCGTAAAGTATCGCACATCTATGTTGCGAACTGGTTCTACGCTGGTTTCATTATTACTGTTGCCGTTTTACACATTGTAAACAGCATGGCAATTCCAGTTTCACTTACTAAATCATACTCTATCTACGCAGGTGCTGTAGATGCAATGGTTCAGTGGTGGTACGGTCACAACGCTGTTGGTTTCTTATTAACTGCTGGTTTCTTAGGTATGATGTACTACTTCGTACCAAAACAAGCAGGTCGCCCTGTTTACTCTTACCGTTTATCGGTAGTTCACTTCTGGGCACTTGTTTCTTTATATATCTGGGCAGGTCCTCACCACCTACACTACACTGCGCTTCCAGACTGGACGCAAAGCTTAGGTATGGTTATGTCAGTTATCCTATTCGTTCCATCTTGGGGTGGTATGATCAACGGTATCATGACGTTATCAGGTGCATGGCATAAACTACGTACTGACCCAGTACTTCGTTTCTTAGTTGTTTCTCTATCTTTCTACGGTATGTCTACGTTCGAAGGCCCAATGATGGCTATTAAGTCTGTTAATGCGCTTTCACACTACACTGACTGGACTGTAGGTCACGTACACTCAGGTGCACTAGGTTGGGTTGCAATGATTTCTATCGGTGCTATCTATCACCTAATCCCTGCACTATTCTCACAAGGCCGTATGTACAGTGTTAAACTAGTTAACACGCATTTCTGGTTACACACTGTGGGTGTTGTTCTATACATCGTAGCAATGTGGATCTCAGGTGTAATGCAAGGTCTAATGTGGCGTGCAGTGAACTCAGACGGTACGTTAATGTACAGCTTTGTACAGTCATTAGAAGCTTCGTATCCGTTCTATATCATGCGTTTCCTAGGCGGTGTTTTCATCGTAACAGGTATGCTAATTATGGCTTACAACGTTTATCGTACTATTGCTGCGAAGAAAGATTCGCTTCAATTAGACGCTGACGCACAATTAGCATAATGGAGTAGCACGATGAGCAATAATAATTCACAAAACAAACACGAAATAGTCGAAAAGAACGTTGGCCTTATGGCTATCTTGACTGTTTTTGCTATCAGCTTTGGTGCATTGGTAGAGATTACACCACTTATGTTCCAAGACGATACGACTAAACCTGTTGATGGCTTACGCCCTCTTACAGCGTTAGAAATGGAAGGCCGCGATATCTATGTACGTGAAGGTTGTTACAACTGTCACTCACAAATGATTCGTCCTTTCCGTGACGAGGTTGAGCGTTATGGTCACTACTCTGTAGCTGGTGAGTCAGTATGGGATCACCCATTCCAATGGGGTTCTAAGCGTACTGGTCCTGACCTAGCTCGTGTTGGTGAGCGTTACTCAGACGATTGGCACCATGCTCACTTAATGGACCCACGTGCTGTGGTTCCTGAGTCAAACATGCCAGCGTTTCCTTGGTTAGATGAAAACAGAGTCGATACAACCCATACTCTTAAAAAGCTTCAAATATTCCGTGATAGCTTCGGAATTGATAAATCAAGCGACCGTTACGACGGTAAAGGTTATGGTAGCGACGAAGAGTTAAAAGCTGACATTGCGAAAATTGAAGCCATGAACGATGGTAAAGGCGCGACTGAAATGCAAGCTCTTATCGCTTACTTACAACAGCTTGGCACACACTTGAAGTAATTATTATGGATTACGGAACATACAGAGGCATTTTAACTCTGGTAATTTTAGTACTGTTTATTGTGATTGTTGTATGGGCATACAGCAAGCGTAGCAAAAGTCGATTTGATAATGCTGCTAATGCCATATTTGAAGATGAAAAAAAACACAACAACACAATCTCTAACGAGGAAAAGGAGTCTGAGAAATGACTAGCTTTTGGAGTATATGGGTTATTGTATTAACCCTTGCGTGTCTTGCTATCATCTTCGGCCTACTTCTGTGGAACTTGAAAAACTACACAGGTGTTAAAGAAGGCGAAAGCTGTGGTCACGAATTTGATGGCATTGAAGAACTAAACAACCCACTACCAAAATGGTGGACTTACATGTTCTTCGCGACATTTGTATGGTCTGTTTATTACCTTGCAGCTTACCCAGGTTTAGGTAATTGGGAAGGTTTAGGTAAATGGACAAGTTCTAACCAAGGTATTACTTCTCTAGCTGAGTCTAAAGAAGCAACTGAACAAGCATTAGCTAATGGTGAGAACGTTCAATTAGACCAAGAGTTTATTGCAGCAGATGAGCGTTTTGGCCCAATCTTTGAGTCGTACGCGAAACAAGATATTGAAGCACTTGTAAAAGACGAAAAAGCGCTTGAGATTGGTCAACGTTTATTCTCTCAAAACTGTGCTCAGTGTCATGGTTCAGATGCACGTGGTGGTTTAGGCTTCCCTAACCTAACTGATAAAGATTGGTTATATGGTGGTACGCCAGACAAAATCAAAGAAACACTTCTTTATGGTCGTGTTGCTGCGATGCCACCTTGGGGTGATGCACTTGGTGAGCAAGGTATTAAAGAAATGACTGCTCACGTACTAAGCTTATCTGGCCGTACTGTAAACCAAAAAGATGCCGAAGCAGGTGCTGCGAAGTTCGCAATGTGTGCAGCGTGTCACGGTGCTGACGGTAAAGGTTCAGTTGCACATAACTTACCATTTGGTGCACCTAACCTAACTGATAACATCTGGTTGTATGGTGGCTCTAAACGTGCTGTTGAAGAAACACTTAGAAATGGCCGTGCAGGTGTAATGCCAGCATGGAAGGACATTCTAGGTGAAGATAAAGTACACCTATTAACAGCGTACGTTTACAGCTTATCGCAAGATAAATAACCACGTCGTTAATAAAATGTATAAACAATTAATCTTTTAATTCAATAGATTAATTAAGATCAAAAAAGCCTCCATCTGGAGGCTTTTTTTTAGTCTTTTGCTTTTAGATCCGATAAAATGCGTACAACATTTTTTAAGGTATAAGTACTATGAAACCGACTCCTTGGTATAAAAACTTTTGGCCATGGTTTTTAATCTCCTTCCCGCTTGCTGCAATTATCGGCTGTTTTGGTCTAATTTATATGGCTATTGGCAATGGCCCTGATATGGTTGTTGATGACTACTATAAAAAAGGCAAGGCAATTAACCTTGAACTCAGTAAATTCAATAAAGCCAAAGCACTATATCTACATGGTGATTTAGACGTAACTGATGATAAAGTTAGCTTTAAGTTTACTAAAGGTGATGCAAGCCAAGTTCACTCTTTAAAAATGTCATTTTATCATCGCACCATTAAAGCCAACGACTTCAATGTTAGTTTAATGAAAAACGCTCATGGTGACTTTACAGCCCTACTCGACACTCACGTTGACGGTGCATACACAGTGTTTATTGAACCTATCGATAATAGTTGGAAGTTAAAAGAAGACATTACTCTTCCTACTGATAAAACAATTTCGATTAGCCCTGAATATAAGTAGTAAACTCAAATGTCCGATAATTGCTTTCATTGTCTTGAAAGTGTGCCAAAAGGCTTTAATGCGACTGTCGAAATAGACGGTAAGGCACAACCTATGTGTTGTATTGGTTGCCAAACGGTTGCTGAGAATATCGTCGCCCAAGGCATGACCGATTACTATAAGTTTAGAACTGTGCGCTCTGGTAAAGTAGAACAACTTGTTCCAGAGCAGCTTGAGTTAATTAAGAGTTACGATAACGAAGATATACAAGATGAGTTTATTTCAGCCACAAATGACTTATCAGAAGTGCTTCTTACCGTCGAAGGTATCACCTGTGCTGCCTGTGCTTGGTTAATCGAGAAACAATTACTCAATTTAAAAGCAATTAAGCGTGTGGATGTAAATACATCGACTAATCGTGCGATGATCCAATGGGATAAATCGGTTACTCCACTTAGCCAAATTATCACCTCATTACACGAAATCGGCTATAAAGCTTACCCGTTTCAGGCTGATCTTGAAGCGAGTCAAAAACAACAAGCCGCTAAAGCCTATATCCGCCGATTAGGTGTTGCAGGTCTGATGACTATGCAAGTAATGATGTTCGCTTTTGCCATGTATTTTGGCATGTTCTCGGGCATGGAAGAAAACTTTGAACAGTATTTCCGCTGGATAAGCTTAGTTCTTGCTTCGCCGGTTATTTTATACAGCGCCCTGCCGTTCTTAACCAATGCAATTAATGGTTTAAAAGCCAAACAGCTCAATATGGACTTACCCGTATCTTTAGCGATTTTTGGTGCTTATGGTGCGAGCTGCTATGCCACATTAATGTCGGTTGGCGAAGTTTATTTTGAATCTATCTGTATGTTTACCTTCTTATTATTACTGGGTAAATATTTAGAATTTAGAGCCCGTTTAAAAGCCAGTGAATTTACTGCTAACTTACAAAAACTTTTGCCTTTAACTGCACGAATTATCAATAGCGATAATCAAGAATCAATTATTGCGGCTAAAAAGCTTAAATTAGGCGATGTTGTTTTAATTAAAGCAGGCGAAACCATTCCTGCTGATGGTGTTGTGATCAAAGGTAAAACAACTGTTGATGAAGCCATGATGACAGGCGAGCATCAGCCAGTTAATAAATTTATCAGCCATCAGGTTTACGCTGGTACTATTAACCACGATGGCGTGATCAGTATTGAGATCAACAAAATCGGCCAAAATACGCTGCTTAATCAAATTATTAAGTTACAACACACAGCATTAACCAAACGCCCTCGATTAGTTGAGATTACAGATAAAGTCGCGCAGTGGTTTGTTGCGTGTTTATTACTGTTTGCCTCCATTACAGCGATTGGCTGGTATCAAATAGACCCTGAGCATGCTTTTTGGGTTACTATTTCGGTGCTTGTTGCAACCTGCCCTTGCGCCCTTAGTTTAGCGATTCCAACTGCCCTAACCTGTGCCGTAGCCAGCCTTACAAAGCGTGGCATTTTAATTAAACAAGCCCATGTTTTAGAAACGCTACCACAATTAACAGATATCGCCTTCGATAAAACAGGTACTTTAACGCAGGGTCGTTTCACTATTGAGCGTGTTGAAATGGTCAGCAGCCATTATAGTGAAGCTGATGCATTACGATTAGCAGCGCAACTTGAAAGCTTCTCAGAACACCCAATTGCTAATGCGTTTGCAACTTACAACGACACGGTTAACCCTATCGAAAATGTCACAATCGAACCGGGTAAAGGTATTACAGCAGAGCTTAATAAACAGCACCTAGCGATAGGTAAAAGCGGCTGGTTTGATACCGAAAAAGCAGATGCACAAGCAACCTTGTATGTCGATAAACAAGTAGTTGCGCGCTTTTATCTCGCCGATAGCTTACGTAACAACGCAGAAAAACTAATCACAGAGCTGCACTCTCAACAAATAAAGTGTCACATGTTAACGGGTGATGCATCAAACAGTGGTGAGCGAATCGCAAAACAGTTAAATTTAGATACCGTGCATGCAGCATGTAGCCCTCGCGACAAACAAACTCATGTTGAAGCACTCGCAAACAAAGGCGCCATCGTTGCCATGGTGGGTGATGGAGTCAATGATAGCCCAGTATTTGCCAGTGCCCATTTATCTATTGCAATGGAAACAGGCGCTGATATTTCCAAAAACAGTGCTGATGTGGTATTACTCAATAGTGATCTAACCGCCATCGAGCATTTGCTCACAGTGTCGAAAAAGACGCGCCGTATTGTTAAGCAAAACTTGGCACTATCACTTATTTACAATGGTTCGATTTTACCACTGGCAGCCCTTGGGCTTGTTGCTCCTTGGATGGCCGTCATCGGTATGTCTGCAAGCTCCATTTTGGTTATTACCAACTCATTAAGGTTATTAAAACTATGAGTATCATCTACATGCTTATCCCGATTGCCATATTATTTGTGCTAATTGCTATTGGGGTGTTCTTTTGGGCTGTAAAGAGCGAACAATTTTCTGATTTAAACAAACAGGGCCACAGTATCCTGTTCGAAGACGATAAAGAGCAGCACAACAAAAGTAATGATTGATCCGCTGTTTATTAGTGCATTTGTAATGGGTTTGCTAGGCAGTGGTCACTGTCTAGCTATGTGTGGTGGCATTGCCAGTAGTTTACAACTTGCTGCTAACAAAAACCGCGCAGTCAGTTTTTCTGTTGCTTATAATCTGGGACGTGCGCTTAGTTACATGATTGCTGGTGCCTTAGTCGCTGGAATTAGCAGCCGTTTTGCAGCGCAAAATACCACTATTTCTATAGCATTATCGTTTTTAAGTGGTATTTTTATGCTCCTCGTTGGGGTTTATATTATGCGCTTAGCGGCGACCCTACAGTGGTTAGAAAAACTAGGAAAAACCCTAGTATGGCAGCATTTAGCTAAGCTCAATCGTTATTTATTACCGGTCGATACAACACCTAAAGCCCTACTCTATGGCGCTTTATGGGGTTGGTTGCCCTGCGGATTAGTTTATTCAGCACTGACTTGGGCTCTCACCAGTCCATCAGCACTACATGGGGCTGGAGTAATGTTATTTTTCGCGTTAGGAACCTTTCCTGCGATGATAAGCGTAGGTCTAGTCAGTCAAAAAATACACGCTATTTTCAACCATGTTTGGACTAGGGTTATTCTAGGCAGCGTAATAATATGGTACGGTATATACTTATTAATTATAGCAACCGATAAGCTAGTTCATTAATCTTACGCGTTGTTAACTTATTTGAATGGATTTGATGTATGGACTTCTCACAAAACAAGTCAAAAGGCTTATGCACAATTAGCTGTAATAATTGCAGTATTAGCCAGCTATGTTTGCCATTTTCATTAAACGGTCAAGAAATGGATCGTCTCGATGAAATCATCGAGCGCAAAAAACCACTGCACAAAGGTGACTTTTTATTTGAGTCTGGTGAAAGCTTAAATGCGATATATGCGGTACGCTCAGGTTCGTTTAAATCTTACACGTTATCTGAGCAAGGCGATGAGCAAATTACTGGTTTTCATTTAGCTGGTGATTTAGTCGGTTTCGATGCAATTAACAAAATGGCTCATCAAAGCTTCTCGCAAGCACTTGAAACCTCAATGGTATGTGAAATTCCATTCGATACCCTCGATGATTTAGCAGGTAAATTACCAAAGCTACGCCAACAAATTATGCGTTTAATGAGTAATGAAATTAACTATGACCAAGAAATGTTATTGTTACTCAATAAAAAGTCAGCTGAAGAGCGCCTAGCGAGTTTTATCTATAATCTTGCAGAGCGTTTCGGTGAGCGCGGTTTTTCGCGTAAAGAATTCCGTTTAACCATGACACGTGGCGAGATCGGTAACTATTTAGGCCTTACTGTTGAAACAATTAGTCGCCTTTTAAGCCGCTTCCAAAAAGCTGGTTTTATTAAGGTTGAAGGTAAATTTATCACCATTTTGGACCAGCAAGCACTTGCAACAACAGCAGCGATTAAATGTAAGTAGAGTTTGATTTAAAGCAACTTTCTATTGTTTGCCCCTTTAACTGTTCTAAATTTAGGTTACACTCAAAGTACTACTTTTTGCGGAACAGTTAAGGAGCAGCACATGGACGCAATTAAACGAATTTTAGCAGTTATAGACCCAACCAAAGAGCAGCAACACAGTTTAAGTCGCTCAATTGATCTAGCCAAAAAATCTGGCGCGACCATCACCGCTTTCCTCAGTATCTACGACTTCTCTTACGAAATGACCACGATGCTTTCTGCTGATGAGCGTGAAGCGATGCGTGAGGCGGTAATCAAAGATCGCCAAGCATGGCTAGACGAGCAAATTGCACTTTATCCTGAGCTTACCATTGATAGCTGTGTTGTTTGGCATAACCGTCCTTACGAGGCAATCATTAATACTGTTATTAATGACGGCTATGATTTAGTCGTAAAAGGTACCCATCAACACGATACGCTTAAATCAGTTATCTTCACACCAACTGACTGGCACCTAATTCGCAAGTGCCCTGCTCCAGTTTTACTTGTTAAAGAAAAAGAGTGGCCAGCACAAGGTAATATTCTTGCAGCAGTGAACGCGGTAAGTGAAAACGAGCAACACCTTGAACTTAACAAACGTATTATTAATGATGCTCGCTTCATTTGTGATTTAGCGAATGCCACTCTTAACCTTGTGAATGCATACCCTGCAACTCCGGTTAACATTGCTATTGAAATTCCTGAGTTTAACCCGGGTGTTTATAACGAATCAGTTAAGAAACATCACTTTGAATCAACGCTTTCGTTAGCTGAAGGGTTTAATATTGATAAAGCTCATTGCCACATTGAAGAAGGCTTACCAGAAGATGTCATTCCTGATGTTGCTGCACGGTTAAACAGCGAATTAGTAGTGATTGGTACTGTCGGTCGCACGGGGTTAAGCGCGGCGCTTGTCGGTAACACTGCAGAGCATGTCATTGATAGTCTTGATTGTGATGTATTAGCGTTAAAACCAGACGGCTACGTCAGCCCTCTTGCTAAATAACATTTTTAAAATGCATTAAAAAAGCCCCAGTTCGGGGCTTTTTTTATATACAGTTTGAGGGTTTTTATATATTTGTTACATCGATAAATAATGATTCATCAATGTTTGTCGATGAGACCACCGCCTCGCTAAAGTCATAGCTTTCACGATTGCCTTCTCTATCAAGTGGTAAGTTTTCAAAATCAAATAAGTTTCTGTCTGCAAGCTGACTTGGGCTAACATTCTGTAAAGACTTAAAAATACTTTCAACACGACCCGGAGTTTTCTTATCCCACTCTGTCAGCATGGCTTTAATTGATTGACGCTGAAGGTTTTCTTGCGAGCCACACAAGTTACAAGGAATAATCGGGAAATCTTTATGCTCGGCGTATTTAATTAAATCTTTCTCACGGCAATATGACAACGGACGAATGACTACGTTACGTTCATCATCAGAGCGTAATTTTGGTGGCATCGCTTTTAATCGTGAACCATGAAACATATTTAAGAACATTGTCTCAACAATGTCATCCATGTGATGACCAAGTGCTAGTTTTGTCGCGCCAATTTTTTCTGCGAATGAATAAAGTGTGCCGCGACGAAGTCGTGAACACAGACCACACGTCGTCTTACCTTCTGGTACTTTTTCCTTTACTAGTGAGTAGGTATCTTTATCAACGATGTAATACGGGATATTTAGCGTTTCAAAGTAATCAGGCAAAATGTGCTCAGGAAAGCCTGGCTGCTTCTGATCAAGGTTTACCGCAATCACTTCAAATTTAATTGGCGCTGCTTTTTGTAAATTAAGCAAAATATCTAGCATCGCAAAAGAATCTTTACCACCACTGATACACGCCATAACAACATCACCGTCTTCAATCATGTTGTAATCAGTAATCGCGTTACCAACATGCCTTCTTAGACGCTTTTGAAGTTTATTAAATTCAAGAGTTTCTTTTCTAGTATCAGTTTGATTCATTTGCTCTGCTCATACAGGCTTTGCTAAGCCATGTTTCATAGTAAAAAGTTCGGCGTGGATTATACGGACTTTTTATACGAGTTGAAATGATTAGCTTGGGATTATTGTCGTTGTACTCTGCAACTTAATTTATATAAAAGCACAAACAAATCGAAAACAATACATTCGTATTTTACTGTATACACATAGGCTCACTTTGAGCAGGTATAATGCTCCTCTTGGCTGTCATCTGCTGGTGTGCACCACTTTAACAATACCTCTTTTAGAGATTCATACTTTATTGGTTTAGCAATGAAATCATTCATCCCAGCATCAAAACAGCGCTGCTTATCTGCACTTAATACATTAGCAGTCAATGCAATGATAGGTGTTGATTTAAAGGCTTCTTTCTCGCGTATTTTTATTGTTGCCTGAGGGCCATCTAAAACAGGCATTTGCATGTCCATGAAAATAATATCAAATAACTGTTTCTCACATTGTAATATGGCTTGTTCGCCATCATTTGCTATTTTTATTGAGCTAATATTAAATTCATTTAGCATCGCTTCGATAACGACCTGATTGATTTCATTGTCTTCAACAATCAGAACATTTAGTCTTGAGAAATCAAAAGACTCATCTGGAAATTTCATCAGCGTTACCTCTTTTATATCAGCATGCTTAAAGCTCTGTTTTGCTACCATCTGAAAATAAAAACGTGAACCAACACCAGCTTCACTTTCAACATGTAAAGTTGTGCCCATCAAATTGAGTAACTTACTCGAAATAGCCAAACCTAACCCTGTACCACCAAAGCGACGTGTAATTGAGGCATCAGCTTGTGAAAAGGCTTCAAATAAATTACTCATGTGCTCTTTGACTATACCAATCCCAGTATCTATTACGTTAAACGTTAAGCTAAATTCATCATTACGTTGAGCAATTTCAACACTCAACGTCACATTACCCCGCTCTGTAAATTTAATTGCGTTACCAAGTAAATTAATTAGTACTTGTTTCAAACGCGTTTCATCTCCTAAGAAGATGGCCTCTTTGCCATCAGGGCTTGTTTCAATATTAAATTGAATATTCTTGCTATGTGCTTGTTCTAAAAATAGATGCTGGAGTTCATCTAACATACTGCTTAACTTAATTGGTTGAGATTCTAGCTCAATTTTAGAAGCCTCTATTTTACTTAAATCCAAAATATCATTAATAATCACTAATAAACTCGAACCAGAAGACTGAATAATAGCAAGCATCTTTGCCTGTTCTGTAGTGAGTGTTGTTCTACTCAATTGTCGAGCCATTCCTAAAATACCATTCATAGGAGTTCTTATTTCATGACTCATATTGGCGAGAAACTCTGATTTTACTTTTGTCGTGTGCTCTGCAACTTTTTTTGCTTCAGAAAGATCACGACTTAAAATACGAAAGCTATCTGCTGCGCTTGCAAGAACTCCAATTTCATCTTTACGGTTTAAATCATGTATTGGTGCCGATAAATCCCCTTCTAAAAAGCGTTGAAAACTGACAGTGAGCCTCTTGATGGCTTGAGATATTTGTAGATGAAAAAAAGCGGCAAGCGCTAACACATAAATAAACACGACAGCCGCCAGTGCTTTTAATATTTTTTCGGTTTTAGAAACTGTGATTTCCGCGTCTTTTTTGATCTGATTCAAATGGGCTAAAGAATTCTCTCTTAGCTTATTTGCTAGTGTACTAAACTCGATTGCATCCCCCGCCATTACAACATTTACCAAACTAAAGTAGTTGCGATTAGCCTGAATAGCTTTTGAAAAAGCGTTCTGATAAGTGCTCGCTAATGTCGCTGTTCTTATAATTTCACTCTGAACATCATCTTGTTGTGTCATAGCTAGATCATTATTAAGCCCAGATAACACTTGCAAAGCATTATTAACGGCAGTTCGTTTTGTATAGTCTTTTTTAGTTAAAAATTGATAGGCATCACGATGTAGCACATGCCACATATTGAGGCTTTCGGCGATGATCAACATTTGTTCGTTTGAAACAGCTAGCTTCTTTAGGTTTTCAAGATGAGTAACGGCCTCAAAATAAATGCTCGGAAGTTCAACTTCGATGAGCTCTGATCTAATTTCATATCGCTTCGTGAGCACACCTAAATTATCACTATATCTGTCGATTAACTCAGACATAGAGTCTAAATATACTTGGCTATCACTCTCATCTGATTTCAAGTTAACTTCATTTAAACGGCTTTTTACACTGTCGAAATTCTCTATGATTTTACTAAAAACAGCTTCACTTCCAGACGAGCCATAGACAGAGATATCTCTTTGCATTTCAACAATATCTTTGTTTATGCTTAAGATGCTTACTGCATAATTGCTTATACGGCTAATATCATTGAAAGACACTTCAATTGTTTTGAGGCGCTTGTTCATCACAACAAAGCTTATTCCCATGACTAATATCACCAGCATTAATGCAAGTAATACTTTAGCTGCCAGTGACTTAGAAATGATATTAATCAATTTAATTCCCTATGAGTTTAATAGCTCATACCACTTATCTAAGCTGTAATCATAATTAGGCATTACTGTATTCCAAACGGCAATATTCGAAAAACGCTTTATATAACTGCCACCATCTCGCATTTGGCCCGCTTTAACTGACACTTTTCCATCTGTACCTTGCAGGTCTATTGATGCAGCTTTTCCTTCATACCAATAATCCCATTCCGGCTTTGACATAAGCGGCTGACTGCGCTCGGGGTTAGAAATATAATATCCTTGGCGCGCAATAAATGCTCCAGGATAGCCAGATAACCACCAATTCATATACTCATATGCCGCATCTTTTACATGCCCTTGTGTATTTGAAGATAAGCACATAACCCCATGCCATGCACGGTACCCTTCTTTGGGAGAAGCATAGACAACAGGTATCCCCTGTCCTTTACATGCACTTACACCTGGAGAAAACATACTTTGAATATTGACCCGTTTCATTTTCATGAAATCTACAGACTGCGGAACAGACGTCCAAAAGCCAGCGAAATGACCTTGCCTTTTTTTCTCGAGTAGAATTGCAAATAGCTGATCTATTTCAGAAATACTCATATTGCCAATATCGTTGAAACGCATCAGTCCTTTGCCTTGAGCTGCTAAAGCTGCATCAAAGATTCCAATAGTGGGAGCATTCACTAAAGCCACTTTACCTTTGTTTTTTTCATCAAGTAACCAAGCCCATGACTCTGTTTCATAAGGAATACCTTGCTCTATAAAATTAGTGTTGTAGCCAAATGAATCAACATTATGGACATAAGGCATAAAACTAATTTGCTTTGTAGGTGTAGTTCCCAAGGAGCCATCGGCTTGAACATAAAGTAACTTGTTAGGTGAATCTCCGGCTCCTATGCTTGCTTCAGGTGTAATCTTGCCTGTTTTAGTCAAAGGGTTAATTTCTTGCCAATAGTTTAACCTATCAATATCTAATGGCTGTATTGCACCAGCTTGCCATAGTATGTTGATTGAATCAGACCATTGCTCATAGAGATCGAATGAATTTGGGTTTGCAGCTGCTTTTTGTAGTACAGCAGCACTGCCCATTGGGGTAAACTCAACATTAATGCCTAACTCACGCATTGCGCGTTGTCTGAGCTCTTCTTGTAATGTGACATGTGTCCCCATAACGCGCAAAGTGATTTGCTTTTTAGCAAAAACATAGGGGGCTTTAAACGCCAACGTTGATACCGCAGCACCTACGCTAAGAGTTTTCAAAAAGCGCCGACGATTTTGAGCATGATTCATTACATTACCCCAAATTTTTATATACATTAAGTATAGGTTAAATTTGAAGATAGCCTAAACTTAGGCAATCGCAATGTATTGTTAGGGTTAGGGATATAAGTATAAAATTGCTTTAAACCTTATGTTTAAAGCGCTAAATGTCCTTTTGCTGCAATAATGGATTGTTCAATTGCCGTATTTTTAACAGGCTTTGATACAAACAAATCCATCCCCGCTTTTTTACAGGCGGCTTTATCATCTGCAGAAGTATTCGCAGTTAATGCAATTATAAACGTTTTATTTTCAGGACAAATACCATTAGCTCTCAGATAACGTGTTGCTTCTAAACCGTCAAGTTCAGGCATTACGCAATCCATAAATATCAAATTGTAGTTATTTTGTTTGCATTTATTGATCGCATCGACGCCATCACATGCAAAGTCTGCAGTTAAGCCTAATTTTTCTAAATGGGCTTTCAAGACTAACCGGTTAATCTGATTATCATCAACGACCAAAATAGCGAGAGGAAGAGTTGTAAAATCAATATTACTTACATCTTGTTGTTGATGGCTTTGAGGTTGACCTTTTTCTAGAGGAAGTTTAATTTCAAAACAACTGCCTTTTCTATGTTCGCTCTTCACCTCAACTGTGCCACCCATATAATCAATTAGCTCTTTAACTATTGCTAGGCCAAGCCCTGTACCGCCTTTTTTTCGATCTTTACTTATCTCTTGTGTAAAGGGTGAAAATAGCGACTTCATAAAGTTTTCAGTCATTCCAATCCCTGAATCAGTGACTTTAAAAGACAGAAGCACTTTATCATTGAGCTCTTTAGCACTGGCAGTTAACGTTACCTCACCTTGCTCAGTAAACTTAAGTGCATTACTCAACAAGTTCGAGACTATTTGTGTAATGCGAGTATTGTCACTGAATGTCCAACACTCATCACTGATATCAATCGTCGCATCAAAGCTAAGGTTACTTTGTTGATACAAAGGAGAATACAAAGAAACAATATCAACAAAAATGGTTTTCAATAAGAAGTGACTAGGTTCAAGCTTAAGTTCGCCGTGATTAATTTTTGAAAAATCCAACACTTCATTAATAATATTCAGCAAAATATCTGCACTACGCAACGCTATTTTGAGTTTCTCTTCACGCTTTTGCTCTGATTTTTCATACAACAAAGTCGTTAACATGCCTGTAATACCATTGAGCGGAGTACGAAGTTCATGGCTTATTTTGGCAAGCAAAATGCTTCTATCTTCAAGTGTACGTTCTGCATCAGCTTTTTGTTTTTTAAGCTCTTCACGTAGCAGTACCGACTTAGTAACATCTTGAAAAGTACCAATTATCCGAACACACGCCTCCTCTTTAAATTCAGCTTTTCCGACTGTTGATACCCATATAGGGTTGCCTTTAGCTGTTATCAATTCAATTTCAATATTCCAATCTTTACCTTGCTCAATAGCTTCTTTGACAACTTTTTCAATGGCTTGGCGGCTTTCGCCTTGTTTGTAAAATTGAATAGCATTCTCGAGATCGGGCTTGAAATCTTCAGGGACTTCATGAATAACTTTAGTTTGCTTACTCCAGTAAAGATGATTGGTGATTAAATCTAGCTCCCAAGAGCCAATTTTTGCCACCTCTTCAACTTGTGCAAGCATAGAGTTCTTTTTAATTAATTTTTCTGATGATAAATTACGAGCAAACTCATTGCCCAACCATTGAGCAAAAAGTTCAACATAATCATGCGCCTCTTCTGTGAATGGTGCTGTAGATTGTGCCGCTGAAAAGTTAACCGTACCAAACACGCTTTTACCAATGTGGATAGGCGCACCAATATAAGATTCTAATTGGAAGTTCTTGTAGCAAGGGTGTTCAGCTATGTAGCTCTGTGATGCATGGTTAAATGATAATGCTTTATCTGCAGCTAATGTATGTGAACAATAGGTTCCTGCTACATCAAACTGAGACCCAACAGGGATCGCATCGTTTGGAGAAACCACGTGAATAACTGTATATACTTGTTCTTCAACACGACTCACAATTGCAAAATCAAGATTGAATATCGCTAAGCCAAAATGCAGCAATTGCGCCACTTTATCATCAAAATTAGTTTGCTGATTCGATACAATATCGTGAAATTGGCGCAGAAAGTTCACAGTCACTCCTTGTCATTTTTAAGCTGCGATTTTTAAGTTTTTAGCATACCAGTAAAATAGCTATTACACACTTTAAAACTTAGAATATAGAACTAAGATAATAACATTTAGCAACCCAAAAACATTATTAGTAGCCTTTGTTTTTATTATAAATTGGTAAAAGCCCGCATCTTAAACAATACTTTATACTTAAAAAATATAACTTTCTTGTCGTTGGTTTTTCTATGTCGCTTAGAACCCAGTTTTTAGCTTTACTAATACTATTGCTTTTATTGGTTACCACTAACACTGTTTTAGTTATGCTTTTAGATAAAGAAGGCAGGCAAAAGCACGAGGCAGTTGATCATACACACGAAATAATTGACGAATCAGAAAAACTTTACACCCAAATAGTTCATGCCGAAACAGGCCAGCGTGGTTATCTTCTTACACAAAATACATCTTATTTAACGCCCTACTACGACGGTATAAAAAAAGCAAAAACACACTTTTTAACCCTGACTAAAATTACAATACATCAGCGAGAGCAGCAAGAAAAACTATCTCAACTTGATGTTTTAATAAATAAAAAGTTTGACGAGTTAGATTTAACTATTAATTTAGTGATGCAAAACAGTCCCTCTGCAATCCAAGCAGCAATGGAGGTTGTACAAAGCAACGAAGGGAAAGAGTACATGGAGCAAATTCGCAAATTAATTTCTGAATTTCAAAATATACAACGTGAAAAGTTAGATATAGAGATGTCAGATTTTCAACAACACAGTTTGTTGTTAACGTATCTAATTTCAATTCAAATTCCACTGCTTATTTTATTATGCGTTTTTTCAGCAGTTTTTATTAATAAAAAACTCTTCATTCCGTTAAAGCAATTACTGCATATTACTGAACAATTAGAAAAAGGAGATAAACCTAACGTAAGTATTGTTTACAGGCATGATGAAATAGGTCACCTCCTTAAACGATTTCAACGTATGAGCAATATCATCCATAAACGAACTAAAAGATTAAATTTTCAAGCAAAACACGACCATTTAACAGGTGCTCTTAACCGCTCAGACCTAGAACCCCATTTACGCCAGGCCATTAATACTTGTTCAGTAGACAACAAACTGGCACTAATTTTTATTGATATAAATAAATTCAAACAATTAAACGATAATTATGGTCATAGTATTGGTGACAAGGTGTTAATTGAAACAGCAAAACGTATCAGCTCTACTTTTCGAGCCGATGACGCCATCTACCGTTATGGTGGAGATGAATTTATCATCATCGTAGAAAACATCTCAAAGATTGAATATATAGAACCTATGCTTAATCATTTATTAAAGAGTTTTGAAGTCTGTTTTGAAATAGAACAACATACTTTTGACATCGATTTAAGTATTGGTGTTGCTCTCGCTCCTGATCATAGTGACGATTGGAAAACGTTAATCAACCTAGCAGATAAAGCAATGTATAACGCAAAATTAAGCCACAACGCCTCATATTGTATTCATGGTCAAGCTTGAATGAAAAACTAATCGATTCAGCTACTTTTTACGTATAGTTTGCAAATATCATCATCACTATGTATAAAAAATAGACCAACTGTCTTCTAAGGTGTCACAATGCATATATTATTAACGGGTGGAACAGGTCTTATAGGCAAGCATTTGTGCCCATTTCTTTTAAACCATCATAAAGTGACTGTTCTTACTCGTAACCCTATCCAAGCGGCCGTCTTGCTTACTCACCAAGTTGTGGCTGTTAAGTCATTAGACGAGGTCGATTTTGAACAGATAGACGCAATCATTAATCTAGCAGGTGAGCCTATTGTTAATAAGCGCTGGAGTGATTCACAAAAACGAGAATTATTAGATAGTCGTATTAAGCTGACACAACAAATCACAAAAAAAATCAACCGCTGCAATTCACCACCGCACACTTTTATTTCTGGCAGTGCGATTGGCTTTTATGGTCGACAAGGCGACTGCAAAATAGATGAAAGCTTTAATGACATTTACCCCGAGTTTAGCCACGTACTATGCCGAGATTGGGAGCACGCAGCAACCAAAGCTGAATCGGAAAAAACGCGCGTGTGTCTACTCAGAACTGGTGTGGTGTTATCAAAACATGGCGGTGCGCTCGATAAAATGTTACCCGCATTCAAATTTGGTCTTGGCGGCCCTATAGGTCATGGTAAGCAAGGCATGTCTTGGATACATATAGATGATATGATCCAGCTCATTTTATTTGTACTGTCTCATCAAGACATCTGTGGCCCTATCAATGCAACAGCGCCTAACCCTGTTGATAATAATGAGTTTAGTCAAACCTTGGGTTCCGTTATTTCAAGACCAGCAATGCTAAGAATGCCTGCTTGGGTTTTAAAGCTAATGATGGGCGAAATGTCTGATTTATTACTTCATGGACAATTCGTGATCCCTGATAAACTTTTAAAACATAATTATCGTTTTCATTATCCAGAACTTAAACCAGCATTAGAGAGTTTAAGGCTTTAAGTAAAAATCATTAGTTGATTTAATCAGCGTGGTACATAATAATTAATTATGTCGTAAAGTGGAATTAGGGATATTCATGGTGGACTTACCCACCATAATCAGCATTTCGGTATTACTGAATGTGGTTATTGGTGCCTTCTTATTGTCTCTGTATTTTTTGAGACAGCAACAAAGCTATTTGTATTGGGGAAGTTCGTGCCTGATTTTTGTATTAGCCCAAATTACAGCCACCTCACGAGTGTTTATTGACCTTCCAATTTTGACACACTTTATAGCCAATTTACTTATAATAGCCGCTCCACTAGCTGCAGTCTTAGGTATTCATGCCTATAACAATAGAGAAAAATACTACTTAAAACGTTGCTTATATCTTCTACTAGCTACTGCAATGCTATTATTTCCCATGTTTCAACTTGGTTTTGATCAATTCGTCACGACTGCAATTCTTGCCTTTAGTTTTCTCTACGCAGCAAATGCTTTACGTAGACTAAATGTTGAGCGAATTATCCACTTGGTGCTCTTGCAGCTATGCTTTTTCATTCACAGCGCCATCATGTTTGTTCAATTTGGTCTTTTAGTGATGGAGCACTTTAACTACATAAAGGCAGACATATCACAAGTGTTTGCCATTATTCTAATTAGCCATATCATCATCACTACACTTACAGCAATGATCTGGCCATTACTCATGTTTTTAGAATCAGAACAAGTACTCAGTGATCTTGCTAATCGAGATTCATTAACTGGATTACTCAATAGACGAGCTTTTATAACTATTAGCAATAACTATTTGGAACAAGCAAACAATAGCCTCAGTGAATTATGCGCAGTCATGATTGATATAGATTTTTTCAAAAGAGTAAACGACAAGTATGGCCACGAAACTGGGGATGAGGCATTAAAGTGGGTCGCAAATAAAATAAAATCACAACTTAGAGAACACGACTTAGTAGCTCGAATTGGTGGAGAAGAATTTGCAGTTATACTTCCAAGCACTAACCAATTACAGGGTGAAAACTTATCAGAGCGAATTCGCTTAGCCATCAATAACGACTATTTTACTTTCAATGATCAACGCATAAAATTAACCATCAGCGTGGGCATAATCACCCATCAGTCAGGAAGCAATAATATAAACGAGTTACTTGCCCAAGCAGATAAAGGACTTTACAAAGCAAAAGTAAACGGTAGAAATCAAGTCGTTACTATGGCTTTTTAAAAATACTTTACGCTAAGCTTGTATTCAATGTACTTAATTCATTATTGACCCAGTTTTTGTCTAAACATTGCTCAAGGTTAAGCTCTGCGAACTTTAAGAAGCTACGAGCAGCATGAGAAAGATGACGATCAGTGCGCACCACGAAGTACCAGTGACTAGCAAGCTGAACATCAACTACATCAAGGATGCAAAAAGAGCTATCGTTTGTTGGCAATACATGGCGCGATACCACACCAAGCCCCATGCCAGAGCCTACAGCGACTCTAATCGCTTCGTTACTAGCCATTTGCACTGTATTACTCAATACTAAGCCACGACTTTGCAGCTCACTCTCAAATAGCATTCTAGTTGCAGAACCAGGCTCACGTAATAAAAAACGCTCCTTCATTAACTCTTTTAAAGTCACTTGCTGTTGCTGAGCAAGTGGATGGTGCATAGGAGCAATAAAGACAAGTGGATTTTGCAAAAATCGCCCAGCCTTTGCATGTTCTAGTGACGGCGGGTGACTAAATACATAAATGTCATCTTCTCCTCTTTCAAATCGAGCAAGTACTTCTGCCCTATTACCAATTTCCAGCGGTAATTCTACGTGAGGATGTAAATTACTGTATGGGCCCAGTAACTTAGGTAAAATATATTGTGCAGTGTTTACAATGGCTATTTTGCAACGCCCTCGCTCTCCTCCTCTAAGCTCAACTAAATAATCTTGATAATCATCAAATTGTCCAAATACTTGTAGGCACGTTTGATAAAGCGCGAAACCCGCTTCAGTAATATGAATTTTTTGCTGATTAACAATAATTAAAGGTTCACTAATACTTTCTTGTAAGCGCTTAATTTGTTGAGAAACCGTCGGCTGTGTTAAATGTAACTGCCTTGCTGTTTCACTGATCGAACGAGTTTTAACAACTTGCATAAACACTTCTAATAGCCGAAAAGAAATATGTCTTAGATCCATAACCACCACCCATAGATAAAAACCTATAAGATACTAGCATTTATTTAATTATTTACTATGCTTCTTTTTGTTTAAAATGACGACATTTTAAATTCAAAGGAGAATAAAGTGCCTGATATTGTTGTAATGTTTTTTATTTTGGGTCTAGCTGCAGGGTTATTGCGCTCAGATCTTAAAATTCCACAAGCAACTTACGAAACGCTGAGCCTACTGCTTATGCTAACAATTGGTTTAAAAGGTGGCATGGTGCTGCACGGCAGCTTGCATTGGAAATTACTGCCTGAAATGGGCGCGGTGATGCTTCTCGGTGCAGGTATTCCTCTTCTTGTTTATCCTATATTAAATAAATTGCTTGGTTTATCAGTAGCAAATAGTTCAAGTATTGCAGCACACTATGGTTCAGTAAGTGCCGGTACATTTGCTGTTGCTTTGGCTTATGCTGAGTCAAATGCTTTAGATGTTGGCGCTGAAGTAACACTGTATCTAGTCATGTTAGAACTGCCAGCAATTATTGTCGGTCTGCTGCTATTTCGCAGCCTTGGTAATGGCTCAAGTAAACATTTATCACTTAAAGCACTGTGGCATGAAACATTAACAAACAAAAGCGTCATATTGTTAGTCGGTGGCGTAATAATCGGCATGATGTATGGGACTCAACAAGGTAGTCAAGTAACCAGTTTATTAACCAACAGTTTCAAAGTCGTACTGGCCTTGTTTTTACTTGAAATGGGCTTAATGGCAGCTCAAACACTACGCCCTATCCCATGGCATCACTGGCGCTTAGCACTTTTTGCTCTTATTACTCCTAGTATTCTTGGCGCGATTGGAGTCGGTGTCGGAACCCTTTTACAGCTGGAACTTGGTTCAGTTGTTATTTTGGCAAGCTTAGTAGCAAGTGCATCATATATTGCCGCACCAGCAGCCATCAAAGCAGCCATCCCAGAGGCTGACATTGGGTTGGCTATGCTCTGCTCCTTGGGCATAACTTTCCCATTTAATGTATTAGTTGGTATTGGCTTGTATCACCATATGGCATTAAATATTTGATAAACGTGCACTTTATGAATGCGGTTTCAGAAAAAGTCGTTTACTATTGGTAGAAAATAATGTGCAAGGATATGCCATGTTCGATCAAGAGTTAAATTCTGAGCAGCAACATATAAGTGCAATTTTTCAACGCTTATGCGAAGTATACCAAGTAACCAATAACACTGAGCTTGAGCAAGCTTTAGCTCTCAATCAAGGCTATAGCAAAGAATGCATTCAAAGCGCTATTGTCCCATATGAAGTGATTGATAAAGCGAGTAAACACGCTCAGGTTAGTTTTGATTATCTACTAAGTGGTAAGAAAGATAATTTAATTAAACTAGAAGGCCCATTGTTACAGGCAATTAATAATGGGCTTTTAAAAAGTATCAAAAAAATGTCAATAGCGGGGTTAATCAAGGGTGAAAACCAAACTCAAGATGCACTCAAACAGCTAGCTGATATTCAAGTTAAACAGATAAAAAATGAACTAAAACTACAAAGCCAGATAAAATAATCTGGCTTTTAATTTTTTCCTTTATAGAGCTTGTTGTAGATCTCAGAAATATTATTTTGTTCATCGTAATACTTCTGCAACTCACCTAAAGATAGCTCTTTTAATTGCTGGTTTTTAAGATCAGTTGCTTCTACCCACTGAAACTTTTGAGGGCTTGTACTGTTATCCATCAGGCTACATATTTCGTTTTTCAGAGCCTCCGCTCTATTAAACAGTTTTATGGCTTTGTTGATATCCGTTTCTTGCTCTGCCTGTAGCGTACACCACACCACCTCAACAGATTTGCTTCTGATTTGTTCTTCAAAAATATTTTTGCGTGCTATTAGCCACGTGCTTACAGCTAGCAAAACTGCTAATACAACAATGGCTATGTAAATTAGTTCAAGCATGACGATCCCTCGGTAAACTAAATGTTACTATACACCCAAACTTAGTGCGCAAAACATCAGGAAAAAGCATGATAAATGAAAGTACAAGGCTGATATACAACACAATAAAACTGTAAAGATAATGTATATGGGCAAATTCTTGCTGCAAATCTAATACAACAAATTTAATCCAAATTATTAAATGGGAAAACGTTAAAATGAGGAAAAGCTTTGAAACCTTAAAGAATAATTCATTAAATCTATAACTAAAAACTATGTGAATTCTATACATTGCTAACAACATAATTGAATTTGCGATTACAAAGCCAACATATACATTTTGCGCTCCTGCTGCTGAATTATGATTTTTTACATACTCTAAAGCATATTCCATCATCAGCGCTGTTAATAAATAATTTACACAAACACTTGTTATAGTAATAAAGTTACTAAAGTACTCCCTCTCTTTTAAGGCCTTTCTCAAAGAGTTTAACAGAGCAATCAAATAACTTGTTGCTATTACAGCTTGAAATGAAAATGTATCCGTATATGGCTTAATTACTAACCATTTATTATAAAGCTCTTGCAGGAAGTCCACAGACGAAACTCTTTTTTCTTTCATATTAGAGTGTTAGGTACAAAAAAACCAGCTATATGCTGGTTTTATCTATTAATTTTCTTTCTTTTTTGGATTAAGAATAATAATTCCACCCGAGTTCTTTAAGTTTTCTTGTTTCTTCTTTGGGTTAAGAATGATTATACCTCCAGAATTGCCAAGTTTTTCAACAGAATAATTTGAAGCTGGAGTTGCGTCGAATGCTAAAGTAGATAGTAATAAAGCTGATAAAGTCATTTTTTTGTTCCTTCATTGTTAAAGATAGTTTTCGTTAGCAAATACCGAGCCACAGAATACAAAACAGCTCAAAAACTAACGACACCTCACTATATAAGCATAAAAATTAACCGCAAGGCCATTTTTTATACAGCTCGTGTTTATAAAAGTTACACTAAACAGCCACATTACGTTTTACTCTATAAACTAGCTAGGCTCTATGCCATAATTCTGACAATTCAGAAAATAACTCAAAACGGCTCGACGCTTAGCAAGGTTTAATGCATGGCTTATCCAGAACAACAACAACCAACAATTTACTGGCACGACTACGAAACATTTGGCGCAAGTCCGCAAAAAGATCGTCCAAGTCAGTTTGCTGGCATTCGTACCGATCTTGATTTAAATATTATTGGTGAACCGTTAATTGAGTATTGCAAGCCGGCGGCTGATTACTTACCCCACCCCGAAGCATGTTTAATAACAGGTATTACCCCGCAAATTGCGATGCAAAAAGGCTTAGTTGAAGCTGAGTTTATGGCAAAAATCCATGCTGAATTTAGCCAACCTAACACCTGTGTTGCGGGCTATAACAGCATCCGTTTTGATGATGAAGTCACACGTTACAGCTTATACCGTAACTTTTATGACCCATACGAACGTGAATACAAAAACAATAATAGCCGCTGGGATATTATTGATTTAGTGCGCGCCTGTTATGCACTGCGCCCAGAAGGCATTGAGTGGCCGCTTAAAGAAGACGGTACACCAAGCTTTAAACTCGAACACTTAACCGTTGCCAATGGCATTGAACATGCTGCCGCTCACGATGCTTTAAGTGATGTAACGGCAACTATAGCACTGGCTAAATTAATTAAAGAAAAACAACCAAAGTTGTATCAGTTTTTCTTTAGCTTACGTTCTAAAAAAGCACTGGCAGATTTAGTTGATGTGTTTAACATGACACCACTAGTGCACACTTCATCACGAATTCCAGCAAATCAAGGCTGCACCAGCTGGATTGCACCAATGAGCTTTCATCCAGTTAATAAAAACGCCATTATTTGCTTTAATTTAACTGAAGATCCGCAAGTCTTATTAGATTTATCTGTTGAAGAGCTACGCACGCGCCTTTATACAAAACACAGCGATCTTGGCGAAGACGAAGCACCAGTAGGCCTTAAACTAGTGCATTTAAATAAGTGCCCTATTCTTGCGCCAGCAAAAACCTTGTTACCAGAGAACGCGGCGCGATTAGGTATTGACCGCGAAAAATGTTTACAAAATCTCGCTATTTTAAAAGCCAACACAGAACTTCGCGACAAAGTAACCGAAGTATTTAACGAACAGCGTGATTACGGCGAAACTACCAACCCTGACTATCAACTTTATGATGGTTTTACCAGCCATGCTGATAAAGCTAAATTTGCCATTATTCGAGATGCAAGCCCTGAGCAATTAGCCTCAATGCAGCTTGATTTTGATGATAAAAAGTTTGCTACTTTGTTATTCAGATACCGAGCTCGAAACTGGCCACACACACTTAGCCAAGACGAGCTAGCAAAATGGCGCCAGTATTGCCAAAACAAGCTAATGCATGGCGAAGATAACCCTTCAATCAGTGGCCAAGATTTCATGATCACCCTTGAGAATCTGGCTCATGAAAATGATGATAACGAAAAAAATCTGCATATTTTAAAAGCGTTATACAATTATGCACAAAGCATGTAATAAAAAACGCGACAATAATTGTCGCGTTTTTTATTGATATTACTTTTTATGTAGCGCTTCAATACGCGCTAATAAACTTGAGGTGTCGTAGCGGCCGCCACCTAAAGCTTGTACATCGGCGTAATATTGATCAACTGTTGCCGTCATCGGCAAAGTTGCGCCGTTTGCCTTTGCCTCATCCAAAGCGATGCCTAAATCTTTACGCATCCAATCAACAGCAAAACCAAATTCGTATTCACCTGCCCACATTGTCTTGTAGCGGTTTTCCATCTGCCATGAACCTGCAGCACCTTTTGAGATGGTTTCAATCACTTTTTCACCATCAAGGCCCGCTTGTTTTGCAAAGTGTAACCCCTCAGCTAAGCCCTGCACCACACCAGCAATACAAATCTGATTTACCATTTTACAAAGTTGACCAGAGCCTACTTCACCTAATAATTGGCTAAAACGGCTAAACGCAGCCATTACAGGTTGAACAACATTAAAATCAGCTTCGTCGCCACCGACCATCACAGTTAATACGCCATTTTCTGCACCCGCTTGGCCGCCAGAAACAGGGGCATCTAAAAATGCAATACCTTGTAGTTTTGCCTGAGCGCCTACTTCACGTGCCACCTCAGCAGAGGTCGTGGTGTGGTCAACTAAATAGCTGCCCTCATGCATACTTGCCAGTACACCATTTTCACCATAAACAACTGAGCGTAAATCATCATCATTGCCTACACACATGAAAACGATATCAGCCCCTTTAGCGGCTTCACTTGGCGTTTCACAATAATTACCTTGATACTCTGAAACCCACTTTTGCGCTTTAGCCGTTGTGCGATTATAAACTGTCACGGTGTGACCTGCGTTGGCAAGGTGACCCGCCATTGGGTAACCCATTACACCTAATCCGATGAAGGCGACTTTCATTGACATAAAACTGACCTATTTGAGTGATAAATTAGTAACAATTTCATTATCTCAACCGAATAACTAAAAAGCGAATGAAAAAAAGTTCATTTAAACCGTTTAAAAACACACAGGTAAAACATGGATAGTATATATCGTTTCAATGCCCAGCTTACATCTGGTGAAAACTTTAGCCTTGAATCGTTACAAGGTAAAACAGCGCTTATTGTCAATATAGCCAGCAAATGTAATTTTTCAGTGCAAATGGCAAGCCTTGAAAAGCTTTATCAAGACTATAAACAGCAAGGATTTACCGTACTCGGTTTTGCCTGTAATCAATTTGGCCACAATGAACCTCTAGATGGCAATGAGCTACAAGCCTTTTATCAGCAACACTTTGATGTTAGCTTTCCCATTTTTAACAAAGTGTTAGTGAACGGCCCAGAGGCCCATCCTTTATTTAATTATTTAAAATGTCATACCCGTGGAATAGCACAAAACCGCGCAATTAAATGGAATTTCACCAAATTTCTTATAAACTCAGAGGGTCAACTCGTTGCGCGATATGCCCCGCGCACCAAACCCGAAACCCTCAAAATGGTGATAGAGAGTAATTTAAATGATGAAACTGGCCTTATTCAGTGCGCAAAAGTATGAGCAACCGTTTTTTGAAAGGAATCTAACTGAATACGCTGAGTCTGTTTCGCTCAGTTATTTTGAGCAATCCTTAAACATCAATACCACCCCCCTTTGCCAAGGCTTTGATGCTGTGTGCGTGTTTGTTAACGATACAGTCGACAAACACGTCATTGCTGATATGGCTGCCCTAGGCATAAAGGCAATCTTATTACGCTGTGCAGGCTTTAATAATGTTGATCTTGATGCTGCCAAAGAGCATAACATCAAGGTTTGCCGTGTGCCCGCTTATAGTCCAGAAGCCGTGGCAGAGCATTGTATTGCCCTTATGCTAACGCTCAACCGAAAAACCCATAAAGCCTTTAACCGAGTACGTGAAGGTAACTTTGATTTAAACGGCTTGCTTGGCTTTAACTTATTTAAAAAAACCATCGGGATTATAGGCTGCGGCAAAATCGGCCTAGCACTGGTAAATATCTTAAATGGCTTTGGAGCGAAAGTACTCGTGTGTGACCCAATGGCTGGTGAAGGCCCTTACACCCTATGTGATTTAGACACATTACTCACACAAAGTGATGTCATCTCATTGCACTGCCCGCTCAACGAGCATACCCATCATTTAATTGATGCTAGCGCATTTAAGAAGATGAAAGACGGTGTCATGCTGATTAACACCTCTCGTGGTGCACTTCTCGATACCCAAGCCTGTATTCAAGCGCTTAAGTCTAAAAAGCTGGGACACTTAGGGCTTGATGTGTATGAGCAAGAGTCAGAGTTATTCTTTAAAGATCACCGTGAAGAAATCATGCAAGACGATATTTTTTCACGCCTTATTAGCTTCCCGAATGTGTTAGTGACAGGCCATCAAGGCTTCTTCACCCAAGAAGCACTTAGCGAAATAGCCTGCACTACATTGCAGAGCGCCAATGAAATAAGCCAAGGTTTACCATTAACTAACGAAGTTATTTAAAGCAAGCGCACCTTAAATTAAAAAAGGCGTGAGGTTTAAACCCTGCGCCTTTTACTTTTCCCTTGAAACTAGAGACTTGTAACTCAAGTTTCTATTTCAACAACGCCACGTTCACAAATACCGCCGTCATTAATAGCGGACAGACAAAGCGAATGTACTGGGCAAACCAATAATGAGGGCCACTCGATACTCGATGCAATTTATTACCACGCTGCCATAACCAGCCAACAGTAATGAAGTAGAACAGTCCCATTAAAGGTAATTGGTACTGTGTAAGCACCATAATCACTAAGCCAAATAACCAGTCAAAGTTTAAGATGATTAGTGATGAAGCAATAAAGACGACTAGCGTCACAAATAAGGTCGCTTTTTTTCGCTCAATACTGTGATTCTCAACTAAAAATGCCACTGGAATTTCGGTCGATGAGATGGTTGATGTCACTGAGGCAATCGACATTAATACAAAGAATAATAAGCCAACGAGTAAACCCACTTGGCCCATAGTGCTAAACAGCTCAGGTAAAATCGCAAATATTAACTGCCCTTCACCAACCAATTTACCACCGCTAAATACCTCTACACCATTATGCTGAGCAACAAAAATAGCCGGAATAATTAATAAACCTGCTAAAAAGGCCACACCGGTATCAAGCAGTGCCACAGTGCCAGTTAATCTAGGTAGGTTCGCATCTGGTTTTAAATAAGAGCCATAAACCATCATACATCCTACACCTAACGACAATGAAAAGAACGCTTGCCCCATTGCCGCAATAATTAAGTTTGCATCAAGAATTTGACTAAAATCTGGTACTAAGTAGGCTGCAAAACCATCCATCGCACCATCAAGTGTAGCGATATAAGCAATTAAAGCCACTAATAACACTAGCAATAATGGCATTAAGCGGCGTGACCAAGTTTCGATACCTGATTTAACGCCTTTTAAAATAATACTCGCAGTGAGAATAAGCATCAGCGGTGTAAACACAAAGTTGCGTGCCATGGAGTCGCTGTGTAAAAAGTTACTTAACTCAGTAAAACCAAAGAAGTTTGCGATTGGCTCAAGCGCATAAGCGAGCATCCAGCCTGCGACAATCGAATAAAAGCTTAGCATTACAATCGCACCAAAGAGGCCAATATAGCCAGCTGCGGCCCCCACTTTAGGTGCTGTGTCTTGCCATGCATTTGATAATGCTTTTACCGGATTAGCTTGTGCTTGATGACCTAAATATAGCTCAGTATAAAGAGCCGGAAGCGCTAATAAGAAAATAACAATAAAATAAACAAGTAAGAATGCACCGCCGCCATGGTTTGCCGCTTGTGTTGGAAAGCCCCAAATATTACCTAAACCTACCGCCGCACCAGAAGCTGCTAAAACGAAACCTAATCGACTTTGAAAGCCGTCACGAACTTGTGCCATACATCTACAAATCTGTTATTATTTTTCCTCATTAAACCATAATTACAGTCAACTGCGTAAACTATTTACGTTTGTTCGTGCCTATAAATGTGCATCTGCTGTAAAAATAAACAAAACTAAATACGAGCCTTCGTGTAAGCGTTAAACCATGAGCAGCCACTACTTTTCGAATACTCTTATCATCGAGCAGCAAAGCCAAACAACGGCCAAAAAAATTATGCTGATGGATGCAGCACGTATTGATGTTGCAAGTTTACCCGTTGATAAATTACTCAGTGGGTTTGAATTGAGCGTACTTGAAAAACGCAAAGTTCCTAGCGCCAAGCAAGAGTACTTAGCGACTCGCCTAACGTTAAAGTATTTGTATCAACACGCTTACCCTAATGACGATTTAGCCCTTAATGAAATATCGAGCCAGTTTGATGACAAAGACAGTAAGCTCAAATTATATACAAAACGCAGAGAACCTGTGTGGGCCTGTTTATCACATTCAAATGGTTTAATTGGCGCTGCTCTTAACCCAGAACAGCAGCTATTTGGTTTTGATATTGAACAAAGCAGTAAACCTCGCCCTTTTCTCAAACTCGCAAAGCACTTTTATCATCAAGATGAAGTTGACTTAATTAGCCGTTTTGATGCTCCCGATGAACAAGCACAGTGCTTTTTTAGAATTTGGACATTAAAAGAGGCGCTTGCCAAAGCAAGTGCTCAGCCGATTGCGAAACTACTTGCTCCTAATGTATTCGAAGAATTGAGCAAACATAATTTCAGCGCGAGTAGTAACTCTATTGAAGGGTTTGATATAAGTGTTGTGGCACAAAAAAGCACTGACTGGCAGTGCTCTTTTATTAATTTTAACGACCTACGCCGCGACTTGGCTTTCTAATAGTCGGCTGTGAATAGCCTGCACGACTTCATCTGACTCACTTTGCTCAACTAAGAAGCACAGGTTATGTTTACTTGCACCGTGGCAAATTAAACGAATATTAAAATCACTCAATACCTGCATTAAGTTCATTTCTTGCTGACGTAATTGAATCTCAGAACCAATTAAAGCCACCAGCGTCAAGTTGTTCTCAACCGACACATGACAAAACTCAGAAAGCTTATCTAAACAGGCTTGATCAAGCTCAGGACGTGATGCATTTGGCGCATTATCTAAAGTAATTGCAACACTGATCTCTGAGGTAGTAACCAAATCAACCGAAATATTAAACTCACTTAAAATGGTGAATACACGCGCTAAGAAACCACTCGCAAGAAGCATTTCTGGGCTTTTAACGGTTAATAGAATTTGGTTTTTACGCTGCGTTACTGCACGAATACCCGGTTGCTGAGACTTTTCTTTTTCAATCCATGTACCGCCTAATTGCGGCTCACGGCTTGAACCAACAAACACACTAATATGGCTACGGCTCGCTGGTAAGATAGTTGCAGGATGCAGCACTTTTGCTCCAAACGTGGCCATTTCTGCCGCTTCATCAAAGCTTAAGCGAGCAATTGGGCTTGCTTTGGCGCATAAACGCGGATCAGTACTGAAAATACCCACAACATCGGTCCAAATATGCACGCTTTTTGCGTTAATTGCTTCAGCGAGTAATGCAGCACTGTAATCTGAACCACCACGCCCTAAAGTCGTTGTTTGATTATGTTCATTGCTACCAATAAAGCCTTGAGTTACAACAACTTGCTCATCAAGTAGCGGCACTAAATGCTCTTTAGCAGCCGCAGCGGTTGCTGCAACATTAGGTGTTGCTTTAGCAAATTGGCTATCTGTTTTTAGCACTTTACGTACATCAAAACGCACCGCATCAAGACCTTGACCACGTAATACTTGAGTGAACAAATACGATGATAAACGCTCACCAAAGCTCAGTAGCTCATCTTGCTCAGCTACTGACTTAACCCCTTCTGATGCCAAAGTTTGAAAAGCCTTAAGCGTTTCATTAAAGCCATGTGCTAAATCAGCATCGAGCGACAACTCTGCCAAAATTGCTTCTTGAATGGCGACTACGCCGGTAATGTGCTCATCACGCTCAACCGCGCTCAAATCACGTTTACACAATGCAACTAAATGATTGGTCACGCCAGCACTGGCACTCACAGCAACAATACGTACTTGGTTATCAGCACAAACGATTTCTGCGCAGCGGCTCATAGCATCAAAGTTAGCTACACTGGTACCGCCAAATTTTGCAACAACGTAATCTGATTTTGTATTGGCGGCTAATTGGGTATTCATGTCGTCTCCTTTTGTGGAAAACTATCCACAGTAAATCAAGAAGAACTCGGCAAGGGGGTGCTTTGAAAATAAAGAGTAGTCCATGCCAGAAGCTCTCCACCTAGTTTGGTGACAGTTTTGAGGATTCAGCCCCATAAACCGAAAAATAACCGTGACGTCCGGATAATTTTCTCGGCGAGTACTTCCCTCATTAATGGTCATCGGCGTTCGTCACCTCACATTAACTACCTAAGTATCGCACCTCTTCTGAATGTTAAGTTAACACCTGGTTAAAATAACAAAGCCTGCTGTTAAAAGCAGGCTTCGAAAGTTAACGTTTAGACGTCTAGCTGTCAAGTTGTTTTATGAAATTAAACTGCCCGCTAAGTGCGAACCGTAATAACCAACGGTATAAGCAATTAATAAATAAACCGACATTTTAAGATAGCTCATAAAGGTCAGTGCTTTGACCTTACTCATGGCAATAATACCTGCCGCAGAGCCGATAATAAGCATTGAGCCACCTACCCCTGTTGCGTAAGTAAATGATAGCCATTGCTGTGGACTCATCACAATATCTGCTTTTAAGAGTGCTGCAGTTAAAGGTACGTTATCTACCGCCGCCGATAATAGCCCCATTAAGTAATTGGCATATTCAGGCGCCATCAATTCATAAAGGTGAGTAAATTTAGCAAGCATGCCAACTTCTTTTAATGCGCCAACCAGCAATAACACACCCACGAAGAACAATAAGGTGTCGTACTCAATTTCACGAATATAATCGATGATTTTTTTGTTCACATCTTTTTTGCGCATTAAAAATTGCGCAACCAAAAACATCAGTGATAAACCAAATAAAAAGGTTAATAGCGGTGGCACACTATAAAGTACGCTTAAAGTTAACGTGGCTATGATGGTCGAGAAGAAGATAACCGCAATGGTAATATCGGTTTTTTCAATACGACGAGCTGTTTGCTTTTCAAATACCACATTACCCGACATACCCACCGATAACATTGCCGCTAACAATGCAACACTTGCAAGTGCAGGTACAATTAATAATAACAAGTTAGCAATGGTGACTTTATCGTCTAAGAAAATCATCAGTGTTGTAACATCACCGGTGATCAGCGACACCCCACCCGAGTTAACACTGAATACAATTAAGGTTGCGTATTTTATTAATTTTTTAGGATCTAACTTCAGTGACATCACTACCGCAAGCGAGATTAAAGTTGCCGTTATGTTGTCTGATATCGATGAAAATAAAAACGCAAAACCACCAATCAAAAACATCAGCTTTCGTTCACTGATTTGATTTGGCATAATTTTATGCACAATATTCTGGATAAAGCCTTTAGAGTTTAAATACGCTACAAAGGTCATCGCAGCCATTAAAAATAGCCACAAAGTCGCGATTTCTAATATATTGTGATCCAGTTGATGTTGCATGGTTTCTGGGCTTTGCCCATGAATCGGAGAGATAAATAAGATAATCCAGCATAAAGTGCCAAAAAAAAGCGTCGTTTTGGCCTTGTTTACATGGATAATATCCTCTATAACGATAAGCAAAAATGCCACCGCTATCAGGGTTAGGATAAGTGGGGTTACCATGGTGTTTGAACAACCTTTATAATAATGTAAAAATTGTAAGACGAGTGTTTCGGCGCGGATTCTAGCAGCATCGACAGCATAAAACTATTCTCAATTACATAATTTACTACTAATCGCTAACACCAAAGTCTGAATTTACTGGAGCCTTATGATCCCAGCTAAAAAGTTATTAAATACCCTTACAGAGCATTGGGGGGTGTTAGAACTATTATTTAAACGTTTTAAAATGGCTGATTTCAGCTTGAAAGACGTACAAAATGCGATAAAACAAAAACAACCTACTTGGTCAAATGAACGCATTTATAAAGAAACAAATCGTTTATTGAATCAAGACATCATTATTCCACTGGCTAAGTCATCGCAGTTAGAAATCAACCGCGCGATCGCCGATTTTGCAACTTTCTTGCTACAAGAAGAGCACCTAGGTCTTGCCCAAGAAATTAGTGTGCTCGTTGATGACCTTGCTCGCCTTGGTAACCGCCTTGCTAAAGCGGGTGAAATTGAAGATTACGACGAGCTACGCCGCTTTAGCCGCATTATGGATGATCGGGTTCGCAAAATAATGAAATTGTTTGCCCATAATGAAAACGCAATTTTAAATATTGTTGAACAAGCCAAAGCTAACAACGCAGTGCAATCTTTGCAAAAGCGCTATCAAGCAGTCATTGAAGCGTTCGATGAATACATCGAGCCTATGCTGGAAATGGTGGATATTCGTGGTGACTTTCATGCTTGCTTTCATACCATCGAATTGCAAATTAGCACGCAAATAGAGCAAATTGACCGCCTAGGTAAGTCATATCAAGACAAGCGCATGCTTGAACAATTACGTACCCGTATTTTAGAAATGCATTTAATTGGTCGTGAAAGCTTACGTAAAAGCGCCGATATGCTGATGCCGCTGCGTGAAGAATTACGCCGCAATAACCTAATTACTCGCCAAGCAGCTAAAGTGCTTGGTTTAGTGCGTAAAAATGGCGTCGATAACATGTTAAGTGCAGTACAGCCTAACTTTGTTTCAGACGCGCAACGTTTTTCACTTGGTCAGCAACGTCATATCGTGGCCTATATGGCAGGCTTAGTTGACTTTGAGCACGATGAATATCAGCTTCCTGAACAGGATGATGTACCTGCGTATCAAAGTCCGCATATTCCTGATTACAACGATGCTAAAACCCAATTTAGAAGACGCTTTAAAAAAGCCAGCAAAAAAGCTCAGCCACTCCTTAGTTTTTTAGATGAAAGCTACCCAGATCTTGAGGCTGACGAAATGCTGTTCTTGTATCAAAAACTAATTAGCGATGGCGACCTTGAGATTAGCCAAAGCCAAGAGAAAGTAAAAATAAAAATTGCCCAGCAACACTTCTCTCTTTACCCATTTAACTCATCGATTGCTGACGATAAAAAAGCAACAGAGCAATAACCATGACAGATATTAATTTAGATGATTTAACGCATCTGCAAGCTATTAATAAAAAGCTCACATCAGGCTACCACATTAGCGAACAAGACACGCTGATGTGGCAAGAGCTTGATCAACACATTGATGCTTATCGCGCGTTATTTAACACCCTTGGCCATGACTTACAACATGATAGCCGTGGCTTTTACTATTTTGGCAGCGACGAAAGCACCCCAAATATGGGTAAAATTTCGCGTGCCATCGCACTGACTATCTACATCTTGATTGAGCACTATGCCAATACTGGTAAAGATCCAATGCGGGCCTTGTTTGACGAAGTAAACGACCTTGAACTAATGCAAACCTTAGTGCAAATCAACAAGCACCTGTTTGATCAATTAGAAATCTTTTCAGGCTCAGATTTACGCAAAGACGTTTACCTTCGTATGGTACGTTTAGGTCTTGCTCGCGAAGTAGAAAATGGCTTTATGCTGCAAGCACCTATTTATCGTTATATCGATGCATTAATGGAAGTAAACGAAGAAACCTACCTAGGAGATGACGAATAATGCAAAGCCAAAGCCTATACGGACTCAGCAAACTTGCGCTTTTAAATACCGCTGGCTATGCAAAATGCGTGATCCCGCTGGATAAAAGTAGTTCAATCTGTGCACCTAATAATACCGGTAAAAGCTCGGTAATTAATGCCCTGCAATTTCCACTGATCAATGATTTACGTTTAACAGAATGGGATGGCCACGATTTAGACGAAACCCGAAAATTCTACTTTTCGTCAGACCAATCCTATATTTTACTCGAAGCTGACCTACCTAATGGCCCTGTGGTGATTGGTGTTGCCGGCCTTGGTAAAATTGCTGGTTACGCGCATCAGTTTTTTTGCTACCAAGGTAAGTTGAACCTTGAACACTACACTCAAGGCAAAACCATTGTAAAATTCACCAAGCTTTTTAATCACTTAAAAGAGCAAGGCTTCAATCCAATTGAATTAAAAGCGCAGGAGCTAAACGCCCTACTCACTGGCGGCGCAACCCCATTTGATGGCGATATCAACTTAAAGATGATCCCCCTCAATAACGTGCAAGATTCAGCAATTTACAAAGAAATTTTCCGCCGTATCCTTAACTTGCATAAGTTAGGTGCCAGCGATGTTAAACGCTTTATGTTACGCGTATTTGAGCGTCATATGTCAAACTCACGGGTCGACTTTTATGAAGTGTGGCGACGTTCATTCGATAAAGTGAATCGCGCTAAACGTGAATTAAAAGCCCTTGAGTCAATGCAAGAGCCTATCGCAGCTCTTGAGTCTATGCTTGAAAACCAAACAGTTTTAAAAGGTAAGCTTGCTGCCTATGCGCCAAAAATTGACCAAGCACTGATTGACTTTGAAACCTATCAACAAGAGCAACTATCTGAGCTAAATATTGCCCTTGAAGATATCGAACACGAAAAGCATGAGTTCGAACAAAAGCAGCAGCTGTATATTCAGCAATCACGTGATATTGAACGTAAGCAAACACAAATTGAACAATGGTTTTTAGACTATCGAGCGCTTAAATCTGAGTTTGAATTGGTGAATAAAGCCACTTTAAAAGTAAGCCTTACGCAACTTAAGCAAGATTATGAATCGCTATCGCATTCATTAAGCAGTGCCCAAGGTCAAAGCTTACACACCCTTGATTACCGCATTAGCGAAACACAAAAGCAAATTAAGAGCTTAAAACTGCAGTTAAAGAATCTCGAGTTCAATTTATTCACTCGTATGCGTGAAGATTTATCTTTGAAAGAAGTTGAAGAGATTTCGCGTATTCTAAACCCAGATATCTTATCGTTTGCCACCACCAGCAATGGTGATGTTGAGATCACAGACGAAGATGCCTTTGGTGAGTTTTTAGAGCAGTTATCGGCCAATGTTAAAGGCGGTGTACTGACTCTTCCTGGCGCGACGATTAAACTTAAAAAGCTAAGTCCTGTGCAGATGCAAACGGGCGAAAATAAAGAGCAATTAACCGCGCAACTCGCTGCTCTTGAAAACTCACTGAAAGAGTTTAAACAGCAGCGTGAAGTCGCTGCGAATGTCGCCGAAAAGCAAAAAGAAAAAGATGCCCTATATGATGAGCTAATGGCCTCTGAAGAAGCATTAAAACGCTTTGAACAATTTGAAGTGATGCAGCAATCTGTCGATGCACAAACTCTACTAAAAGAGCAATTAAATGCAGAGCGCGAACAAGTTGACGACTACCTGCAAGACATTCAAAAGAACAGTGGTTCAATCAGCGACCGTCGCTCAATTATTAAATCGAAAAAAGATCTGCTTGCGCGTCAAGCTGACCGTTTACGCCAAGTTAAATCAGAACGTATTGATCACACGCTTGATTTTTATTCAGGCAAAGTGACGCCATACATGATTGAAATCAGTATTGATTTTGATAATTTAAGTGATCTTATTCATCACTTTAACAAAGACTGCCAAGAACTACGCAACTTTGATATCAACGTACGTAACACCTACATGCATATTTATAATGCGGGTATTACTAAGTTTGATAACGAAAACGATGAGTTTACTAAATACGAAAAGCTTATTAGCGCGTTTCATAACATTGATAACGAGCGCGATGCTGTTGAGCGTCAAGGCCGAGTTGCGTTAACCGAAGTAGCCGCCACCATTAAAGGATTGCGTGAAGACTTAGACCGCCTACGCCGCGAAATGAACAGCTTTAATAAAGGCATCAGTCAGCATCGGATCTCTAACCTTCAAGCATTCAAAATTAATGTTATTCCGCGCAAGATGTTAGTTGATAGCATTGATACCATTATCAGTACCTCAAACCAGTTTGAGCAAGGCGATACTCTAGACCTATTAAGTCAAGAGCCTTATAGCGAGTCTGCGGTAAACGAAGCGAAAGATCATTTAATTAAACTTGCCTCAGAAAAAGCAGGTTTAACACTGACCGACTTATTTGATATTCGTTTTGAAGTAGTAAATCGTGCTGGCGAAACTGAACACTTCGAAAAAATAGACTCAGCCGGCTCTAACGGTACTCGTATCACCATTAAGCTACTTTGTGGCATGCTGTTTATTCGTTATTTATTAAGTGATCAAGAGCAAAACCTGTATCGTATTCCGATTTATATCGATGAAGCAGCTGATATCGACCCACAAAACCAAAAAGCAATTATCGAAACCGCTCTTAGCTTTGGCTTTGTGCCGATTTTTGCCTCAGTTAAACCACAAGTCAGCTGTGATTACATCGTCCCAATTCGTACAGTGAAAGATGGTGCGCAAAACTGGGTTGATGAAAAAGACTGGATAGAAGTTGAACACAGTGCTTAATTGCAAAAATTAATCATTGCTGTAGTCAAGGATGGTTATACCCAAGCCACCTTAAGATGCAGCATTCAGCGTTTCACAGGTGCTTAATATCAAGGCGTTACTTTGCAACAATGGCAGTCCCTTTTAAGAAGTAACAACGATGAGAGTAAGTGCCTGAGAAGCGCCCAAAGGGTTGCTTTAAAAGCGATTTATAACTGCGTTATTGATTTTACTATTACTTGCAATCAATGCCTTGCCTAAATCGCTTTTAATCCCAACTGAAACTCGCACTTTGAGGTGGTTTGGGTATTTATTACAAACTATTACTGACTCTTTTGTAAATTTACCGTAAATCATTTAGTTGAATTATTACTGTTTTATGTTATTAATTTAAATGATGGAAATTTTGCCAAGGAGCAAACAATATGAAGAACTTATTAATCGCGACGGCTGTATTATTTTTAGCGGCCTGTGCTAAAACGCCTGACTGGGATTACGACAAATCAGCAGATTTTAGTAATTATAAAACCTTCTCATGGGTACCTAATGCGAGCCTAACTGAAAACGTAATAAACTATCAAATTAGCCCTTTAACGGAAAAACGTGTGCGTGAGGCCGTAAATGCTCAGCTTGAAAAAAATGGCATGAAGTTAGTTGATATGGCACAAGCTGATGTACTTTTAAACTACCATGCCTCGGTTGATACCAAAATTAATGTTCAAACAATGAACATGGGGTATAACTATTGGGGTGTTGGCCACAACACGTATACTGTTACGAATGAATATGATGTTGGCACATTGATTTTAGATGTTGTTGACAAATCATCAAATCAACTTGTTTGGCGTGGAGCTAAAGAAGGTCGTTTAAAAAAGAAACAGTCACCACAAGAGCGCACTGATGCAATCGTAGATACAGTTGCAGATATTCTTAGTAGCTTCCCACCACAAAAAACTGATAACATCTAAATTCTGTTTTAGTTGAAAAACCGTGCGCCTAGCACGGTTTTTTATTGTCGTTTGAAAAGTTCACCTTTTTCTCCTACATCGTGCTTTATAAGTCAAAATAACTATAAATAATTCGCAATACTTTCTGGACGAATGAGTTAGATAGAGCTCAAACACAGCATTCAATCCGAAAATTAATCATTGATTCAGTCAAGGATAATTATACCCAAGCCACCTCAAGATGCAGAATTCAGCGTTTCACAGGTGCTTAATATCAAGGCGTTACTTTGCAACAATGGCAATCCCTTTTAAGAAGTAACAACGATGAGAGTAAGTGCCTGTGAAGCGCCCAAAGGGTTGGTTTAAAAACGATTTATACTGCGTTATTGATTTTAACAATAGAACCACTATTACTTGCAATCAATGCCTTGCCTAAATCGCTTTTAATTCCAACTGAAACTCGCATCTTGAGGTTGTTTGGGTATTTATTACAAACTATTACAGTACTTTTTTGTAAATGTGCCATAGTTTTTAAATAATCATTCCGTTGAATTATTTTTATGTTATGTTATCAATCAAGTAGTGGAAATTTGCCAAGGAGCAAACAATATGAAGAACTTATTAATCGCGACGGCTGTATTATTTTTAGCGGCCTGTGCTAAAACGCCTGACTGGGATTACGACAAATCAGCAGATTTTAGTAATTATAAAACCTTCTCTTGGGTACCTAATGCGAGCTTAACTAAAAACGTAGCGAACTACCAAATTAGTCCTTTAATGGAAAAACGTGTGCGTGAAGCCGTTAATGCTGAACTTGAAAAAAGCGGTATGAAGCTTGTTGATATGGCACAAGCAGATGTACTGATTAACTATCATGCGTCAGTTGATACAAAAATTGATGTAGATACCTTCAACGTAGGTTACGGTGCACGCTGGAATTACTGGGGCATGGGTTATAACACGCAAACAACGACTCGCGAATACGAAGTGGGTACATTAATTTTAGACGTAGTTGACCGCGCTTCTAACCAGTTAGTTTGGCGTGGCGCTAAAGAAGGTCGTTTGCAAAAGAATCAATCACCTGAAAAGCGCACTGAAGTTATCAATGAAACCGTTGCTAACATTCTAAGTAACTTCCCACCGCAATCTATTAATCAAAACTAAACACCGTTTTAGTAAAAAGACCGCGCAATAATTAGCGCGGTTTTTTATTGCCTGCTGAAATCTGGTTGGAGTGGTATAACTCAGTGATTCAGATACAATACCCGCAATTTTCAGTGCGCCTAACTAGCCCACTACCCCAGATTAAACAAAATCAAGAGAGTTTTAGATGGTACGCGCAGTACAGCTTACACTTCCCGCTTTATTCGTCACTTGCTCAGTGCTAGCAGAAGACACCAACAACATTGAACAAATCACCGTTGAAGTTTCAGCAACCGCAAATAAAGAACCTGTAGGTACTTTTGATGCGCCGGTATCAAATTTAGAATATGACCCACGTGTCGATTTGCAATCGCGCAATATGGCTGAAGCACAAGCTGATGTAACCATTCGTGGTGGTATCTTTGAAAATACCGGCTTTCGTGTTGGTAGCAGTACGTTATTTGACCCTCAATCTGGCCACTACTTTGCTGAAATTCCAATTGCCCCACAGATGCTAACAGGCCCTTCAGTACTTACAGGTGCTGATAATGCCCTTTATGGTATGAATAGCTCGGTTGGCACAGTTTCATTTGGCTGGCGCCCTATCACAAGCACTGGCAGCGTTTCACTTGGCACAGGTACGAATGGCTTTAATTTACAAAGCATTCATGCTGCCCATAGCCAAAAGCTGGATAGTAAACCAGATTGGCGATTAGGTTTTGAGGGTGAATACTCACACTCAAAAAGCGATGGCTCAATTGAGAATGGCGACCACGACTTTGAACGTGCCTCAGCGCGTATTCAACTTGCAAGCTCTACCTCGCAAACCGATTTTATGTTTGGACGCCAAGAGAAGTTTTTTGGTTGGCCAAACCTTTACACACCATTTAATTTTAACGAAACCGAAGATCTTGAAACCAAGCTTTTCATGCTCAATCACAAGCAAATTTATGGTAAGGGCAATAGCCTTGAAGTGACTGGTTATTATCGCAAACATAACGACCATTATGTATTATCTCGTGAAAACCCAGCTATTTTTGAAGCGTTTCACGAAACCACGGTTAAGTCATTGGCACTCTCTGGGCGTCACCGCTTAAATAACCGCTATGCTATTAATTATGCTGGCCAATTTATTGCTGATGAAATTGAATCAACGTCTCTTGAAAACAACTTTACGTCACGCAATTACACTAAGCTCAGTATCTTACCTGAGTACAAGGCGGCCCTTGCAGCTAACAAAGAGCTTACTATTCGTATTGGTGCTGCATTTGATGATACAAACCGTGATAGCTCAGCTACCTCATTTATTGCCGATGCAAGTCTGAAAGTAGCTCATCAAAATGGCAGTGAACATACCTGGTATGCATCATACGCCGAAGCAACACAAGTTCCTGGTTATACAGCAATTGGCGGCAGTGAAACGGGCGGATTATTCAGAAGTAACTACAGCCTTGAGCGCGAAACCACCGATAACCTTGAACTAGGTTTACTGATTGAACAGTCTTCGTGGCGTTTAGATTCAGCTATTTTCTACCGCAAAGATAAAAACCTTACCGATTGGACATATCGCTTTGATGCAACCTCAGCTCGTTTTGCAAACCCGGTTGATATAGACACCTTCGGTGTTGAGTTTTTAGCGAATAAATCGTTTGAAAGCACTGAGTTGATTGCCAGCTACACCTATTTAGAGAAGTCAGAAGACTATGGTACGGCAGATATTGATGCGAGCTTTTATGCGCTGAACTACCCTGATCACCGTGTAACACTGGGCGCAGTATGGCAACCGATGGATGTGCTTGAGCTACGTATCGATAACGAATGGCGTAAACAACACAGTAACCGCCTACGTAGCTCTGATGATGAAGCCTTCTTTACACAGTTAACGATAAAATTCACACCTGCCCAGCTTGATAATGTGTTTGTTACCTTTGCAGCTGACAATATTTGGGATGAATCATTCGAAGAAGTACCGGGTACCCCCGGTCGCGGCGAGCAATATACTCTTAGCGCTACTTATACGTGGTAAGCAAAAACAATAATGCCAGTCAATTGACTGGCATTATTACTATTCATAAATAATATTATCTAGCTAAAAATTACTCACAAGCTTCGGTATTAAGCTCAAATAAGAAAGGATATTTTCTTTGTGGCTAAATTCATTCACACTTTGTTGATCAAAAAATTGTAAGCCCGAAAGCTCATTCTCAACTCGGCCTTCGAATGATTTTAACAACTGGCCTTTATCTACATTTAGTTTGATATTAAAAACTATAACGACACTCATCGTATTAGTTAGAAGAAATGAATTAAGGTCTACCCAATCAATCATTGAACTGGATATATTCGCTTCTTCAAATGCTTCTTTTAGTATGTTCTTTTTAATATCATCGGCCTGCATTACTTCTAACTCATCCCTTTGAAGGCCACCGCCAATAAGGCCAAGAAAATAAGTGTCTGACTTTGTTGATTTTTTACCAAACACAAAAAAGTCATCACTTGTCGAAATTAACGATCCTGTATTTATATGGTATGGAAAGTAACAACTCGCTAGGCTCTGCTGTTTGCTTAATTTCATTAAAGAGCGAATTGTAGAATATGAGATAGTGCTCAGCTTTAATTGCAATGAACCTTGTTGTATTTCATCGATATTTTCTAATCGATAATACTGCCCATCCCAAATATCAGTACCTGCGCTTTGCGCATCTGCTATAACCTCATGCCAATAATCTTTTAGAACTTGTTCGTAAAGGGCTATATTTAGGCTCTATTCCGATGCAATAACATCATAAGTTTCAATCTCCGAAACATTTTTTATTAGTATTTTAGAATTAGGTATCACAATTAATATTCCAAAAATTGTTACTCTATGAAGAATGCATATAAGCTGATAACAAGCTCACTTAATCTCTGAGTTTGGCGGCCGTTAGCATAGAGTTAAGGCTGGATGATATCCACACACTTAAAAATATATCCATGATCATGATTCTTCATTCTACAAGCATCTATAAAATGACTTCTTCGATTACTATTAAGCAAATGGTAATAGCTTGGTTCATATATAGAAAGTTTTTTAATAACTATCTTACCCTTCGGGTAATTTGAAGCCTTGACATTTTTATCGCCCGCGGTCATAAGGTTAAAATTAATGTTACTGCGTGACTGCTCAGCGGAGATTTCTCCTTTTAAAATATACTCTGTATTTTCATAAAAATTCTTAGCTAAAAATGACAAATTAGCGTGGGGTAATTTTATACTAAAAAAGCCATATTCATCGGTAACTACTTTTTTAAACAGCTTTTTTCTATTTAAAAAATAAGAGAAGGTGATTTCAACATTACCAACTGCAACATTACTATTTGAAGTTGGAGCGGTCAGTTTTCCATCTAACCTATAAGTATCCAAATAGAAATTAACTTCTCCAAAATAATCAACGTCCACTTTTTTACCTCTAGCAGAAACCATTAAAGTGAGTTCGCCAAATATAGCCCTTGAACTAAAAAATGATTTAAACTCCTCGAAAGACTTAGGTGTAAGTATGCCATCCTCAACATGGAAATAATGTGATATATCAACAGATGATTGTTTTTCTAGATTTATTTCTCTACCGTCAACTCTGGCTAAATTAATGATAAAAGAGGGATTTTCATCTATATCTATCGGTAATTTATTATGTGAGAACGAAATGTCAAAACTCGAGAAGTTTTTATCTATCGTATTTTCTGTAATACTGGAGACAGACATATTTGCCCACTCAGCATAACCATGATTTTCATTAAGGGGAATATACACTGAATTAGTTTGGTAGTTCTCTTCAGTTAAAGTCACCTCGCCAAATGAAGACACCCTGCCAATTAACGAAATTCTATTTTCTATAGTTGGGTCAACATTGAGTGTGATATTAACCGTATCAACCATTTCACCGACAAAATCACCATTAATGAAAACAAGCATATCATCAAAAAGGCTTTCTGAATCATCTATCGAGTCCCCATAATAGCCATTGTTATAGCCCATAGTTACATCAACTGTTACTGTCTCTATAGATGAAGAATTACATGTAATAGGCAAAAGAAAACAGGTAAAGCATAGAAAAGCTGAAATACAATTGACCATTATTTAATCCTTTAAACTAATGTCATTTTTTAACGTTAAACTCATAAAGATGAAAGAGCAATTATAATTTATTTATTTATTTAGAAACCCTTTCTCCCGTCGGTGGCGAACAATATACTCTTAGCGCTACCTATACTCGCTGTTTAACCAGCACTCCTTGGTGACTCCTTCCTAGATAAGTAAGCGGCTAGTCCTGAATACACATCCATCAATATATGAATCAAAATAACTAAGATAATACTTTCAAAATAAAGGTATAAACCACAAAATACTAAGCCTATTAATGCTGTTTTAATTACATGCTGCCAGCCTAAGTAAACATGCCATAATCCAAAAACGAGACTGCTTCCAATAGCTGCTGTGATCCAATAGCTGTGTAATTCAATAACGCTTAATAGATACCAACGGAAAATAAGTTCTTCACAGACGCCCACAGTCACTGAAACAACAAAGGTGAACATAAAAAGTTCTGAACGAGACTTCGGCATTAAATCATTAAGATTGTCGCTGCTATGCTGTAAAGAAGTTACAATTTCATTCCTTATCTTTTCACTTTGTACAATTGTGTACATCACATAAATCATATAGAAAATAAATAAAAAAATAAGTGTGCCTGCAATTACAGTCTTCCATATAGTGCTCGGCAAAATGATTGGAGGAGTTACTGGGAGCTCACCTTGATAATATAAGAAAATTAGCAATCCAGTCAGGCACCACAGTACAGCTGATGTCTTACAATATTCAAAGTTTTTATTATTCGATTTATATTTTTCTAATACTAAATCTATAACGGGGAAAATAAGAAAAATAACGAGTAAAATAATTTCAATCGCTGACATCTAAAAATCCTTTTATGCAAATAGAATTGTTAACTAGTAAAGCACAACTTTTTAATTAGACAGCGATTTTACAAAACTTTAAGCAAAACTAAGTCATCTGCTCAAGTTCAGTAATTAAATAAAGTGCTTGTTCGTTAGTGGTGCCACACACATCAATAGTGGCAGAAAAGTCACTACACACCTTAGGCCTTGATTCATCGCCAAATAATTTACATAGATTATTATCATCAAGTTGAATACAGCGCTCTCCCGCCGCTTTCCCGTTGGGCATCCCAGGAATTGGAGAGCTAATACTGGGTGCAATACAACAGGCGCCACAGCCTAATCTACATGCCATTTTATCTGTCATTGAGTACCTCTTATAGAACCTTTGTAGCGCCTTTGTAATATGTGTAATGGTTTGTTACATCTTCGAACGCCTTGTAAACACTTTATTGCGTATGCTTAGCCTATCAAATTTATTTTTAATTACCGTCAACCGTGAGGGACTATCCCGTGGCTAGTAAAAAACAAATCATTCTCCCAATCGCCGTATTAGTCGGCGGACTAGGAATGGCATTCGCATTTGCTTCAATGAAGCAGCCGCCAGCAGAAAAACCAGAACAAGATACGCGTCCGCTTGTATCAATTAAACCTTTAAGTTTTGATGCTGTAACACTCGATGTAAAATCATACGGCATTGTCAAACCAAAAAACCACACAGACCTAGTTGCACAAGTGAGTGGCCAGGTTGTCTCGCTGTCTGAACAGTTTGTACAAGGCGGATTTGTTAAGCAAGGCGATATTCTAGCACGTATTGACCCAAATGATTACGAAGCTGCACTCATTGAGGCAGAAGCAGGTCTAGCGCAAGCAAGCTCTGCTCTTGAAATTGAACGCGCACAAGTCTCTGTTGCACAAGCTGAGTGGGACCGCATCAAAGGTGACTCAAACCAAGTTATCCCTTCTGAGCTTTATTTACGTAAACCTCAACTTGCGGAAAAACTTGCAAACTACCGTGCAGCACAAGCCAGTGTTAAACGCGCCAAACGCAACCTTGAGCGCACTTACATTAAAGCGCCATACGATGCGATTATTGACGAGCGACTAATTAGTTTAGGCAGTGTAGTAAACCCAGGCAATAGCTTTGGTAGCCTAAGCTCAACATCACTGGCTGAAATTCGCTTACCTGTTGCAGATAAAGACCTACAATACCTAAACAATCAAGGTATTGGTGCTAACGTATCAATTAACGCTGAATTTGCAGGTAAACAAACAACGTGGCAAGCGACTATTGTTCGTAGCGAAGGGGTTGTTGACCAACGCAGCCGTATGAATTACCTAGTAGCACAAGTAGCAACGCCTTATGAGCAAAAGCAACCTCTGCGTTTTGGCTCGTACATTAATGCCACCATTGAAGGCCATGCATTAGACAACGCAATTGTTGTTCCGCATCACTTAGTTAAAGACAATAAAGTAGCCGTTTTACAAGATGGCGAAACCCTTACTTTTAAAACACTTAACATAGTGCGCGAACAAAATGGCATGGTAATCGCCGATAATGGCCTTGCTAATGGTGAACAACTTATTACCTCTGCTCTTGAATACCCAACTGAAGGCATGGCAGTCAAGCTAGATAATGCAAAACTAAGTGTGCCAACAACGCAGTTAGCGTTAAAAGAGGAATAAGCCATGACCACGCACAGAGAAAAAGGGCTTATTGCCTGGTTTGCTCGCAACCCAGTTGCTGCAAACCTACTTATGATCTTCATTTTAGTGGGCGGCTTATTGACAGCAATGTCGGTGCGTAAACAAATGTTCCCACAGTTTGAAAGTAACTGGATCAGTATTCAAGCTGTTTACCCTGGGGCTGCGCCACAAGAGGTAGAAGAAGGTATAACCATTAAGGTCGAAGAGTCTTTAGAGGGCCTCGAAGGCATTAAACGTTTAATTACTTATTCAAACCGTGGCTTTTCACAAGCTTGGATAGAAATCGAAGAAAAATACGACCCGCAAGAAGTACTCGACGAAATCAAGATGCAGGTTGATTCAATCAATACCTTCCCTGCTGAGATGGAACGCCCTATTGTTCGCCGCGAAAAGTTTGAGCAAGAAGTCATGATACTCGCTTTGTATGGCGATATGAGTAACTACCAGCTCAAAGAGCTTGGTAACGACATAAAAGATGAGCTACAAGCTTTACCACAAATAAACTTGGTCAACTTTTACAGTGGCTTAAACTACGAAATTGGCATTGAAATCAGCCCAGATAAACTACGTGAGTATGGTTTAACTTTCCGTGATATTGCCACAGCCGTGCGTAGCTTCTCTGCCAATATGTCAGCGGGTCAAATTCGCTCTGAAAATGGCTACATTTCAATGCGTGTTGAAAACCAAGCATATCGTGGTAAAGAGTTCGAAAATCTGCCTTTATTACACCTACCTGATGGCGCACAGGTGTTATTAGGTGATGTAGCAACAATTAACGATGGCTTTGAAGAAGGCTTACAATACTCTAAGTACAACGGTAAAAATTCACTGACTTTTGAAGTAAATGCATCAAAAGATCAAGACATCACTAAAGTTGCTGCGGTATTAAAAAAATACCTAGCAGATAAAGCGCCACAGCTTCCTGCTGGTGTAAAACTATCACCGATTGTTGATTTAACTTACTACCTTGAAGGTCGTCTAAACATGATGATCGACAACATGGTGTGGGGTGGTATTTTAGTAATGGTGGTACTTGCCCTATTCTTGCCACTGCGCTTAGCATTTTGGGTCATGATGGGTTTACCTGTGTCATTCCTAGGTGCATTTTTAATGATGCCTCTGGGCTTTATAGACATCACAGTTAACTTAGCTTCTTTATTCGCATTTATACTGGTGCTGGGGATTGTGGTTGATGACGCCATCGTGGTTGGTGAGTCAGCCAGTGCTGAAATTGAAAAACACGGTCACAGCCTCGATAACGTAGTACGCGGCGTAAAACGCGTTGCTATTCCAGCAACCTTTGGGGTGTTAACCACAATTGCCGCATTCTTACCGCAAACATTGGCATCAGGCCCTGGCTCTGCGTTTTCTAAAGCCATTGGTGGTGTAATTATCCTTTGCTTAATTTTCTCATTGATTGAGTCAAAACTAATTTTACCGGCTCACTTAGCGGCTATGAAAAATAAACCTGCGAATCCTAAAAACCCGTTACACCGTTTACGCTTAGGTATGGATAAAGGCCTGAAAAACTTTGTTGATAATTACTACACTCCATTTATTGGTCGCTGTATTCACTATCGCTACACAGTGATTGTTGGTTTTATCTGTGTACTTATTGTCAGTGGCGGTATGTTTGCGGGTGGTTTAGTGAAATTTGTTGCGAACCCTAAAATTCCGCATGATTTCCCTCGTATCTCTGTTGAAATGAACTTATCGTCATCTGAGCAAGCAACTCTTGAGACAGCACAAACAATTGAAAAGCTGATTTTAGATGTCGATAAACAACTTGAAGAGCAATATGGTCAAGCAATGATCCGCGACTTATCGGTTAGTTTACGCGGTCGTACAAGTGCTCGTATCATGGCAATTTTAGTTGAACCCGATTTACGCCCTATTGATACATTCCAATTAAGTGCTATGTGGCGCGAACAAATGCCACCATTACCGGGGGTGAAAACACTTAATATTGAAGATAGTATCATGAACGGAGGTCGTGATGACGGCGATGTGAGCTTCCGCCTTGAAGGCAAAGATATCAACAAGCTAAAAGAGGTTGCGGCTAAGTTAAAAGAGAAATTAAATAGCATGGAAGGTGTGGGTGATGTTAATGACTCACTACAATCAGCAACCGATGAAGTACAACTTGAACTTAAACCGCTTGCTTACAGCTTAGGCTTAACGCTTTCGGATGTGGCATCACAAGTCAGCTTTAGTTACTACGGCCTTGAAGCACAACGTATTTTACGTGATGGTGAAGAAATTAAAGTAATGATCCGCTACCCTCGTGAATCTCGTGATGCAGTAAGTGACATTACAGATGCACGTATCATTACACCCACTGGCGTGGAAGTGCCGCTTGCTGAAGTCGCTAAGGTTAATATTGTTGATGGCGTAAACCGCATTCGCCGTGAAAATGCTAAACGTACCGTAAACGTATGGGCTGCGGTAAATACTGACCAAGCAGAGCCGTTTGCCATTGCTAAAGAAATTCGTGACGACTACTTACCTAGCCTATTGAAAAGTTACCCAGGTGTAGAAAGTAATGTAGCTGGCCGTATTCAAGAAGAAATGGACAGTGTCGCAGAGCAAGTACGTGATTTTGCTTTATCAATGATGATTATCTTTGCGTTACTTGCTATTCCACTACGCTCATACTCGCAACCATTCATTATTATGTCGGTTATTCCATTTGGCGTAATTGGTGCGATGTTCGGTCACATGATCTTAGGTATGACGATGAGTAGCCTATCGGTATTCGGTATCATCGCAGTTGCCGGGGTTGTAGTGAATGACTCGCTAGTAATGGTCGACTTTGTTAATAAAGCCCGCGCTGAAGGTGTAGCAATTAAAGAGGCTGTGATGCAGGCTGGTGGCCGACGTTTTAGAGCTATTTTATTAACCTCAATCACCACATTCATTGGTGTATTACCAATCATTATGGAAACAAGCTTACAGGCTAAAATAGTTATTCCAATGGCCGTTTCACTTGCTTTTGGTGTGTTATTTGCGACCGTTATTACACTGATATTAATTCCATGTCAGTACGTTGCACTTGAGGACTTTAAACGCCTAATAAGTAAGCTGAAAGGTAAAAAAACACCAACTGAATCTGAGTTACAGACAAGTAGTAACTAATAATATTCCACTATCCCAACCTAACGCTTGGCAAAGTAGTTTGCCAAGCGTTTTTATATCTATTCACTTAATTAACAGGTCTATTTTGAAACAATAAAACCTCGTTGATTACAAAGCAAAAACTTTGTTATTGAGTTGTTCTTGCATTGCTATTGCTCTGGTATTCATGCTGTCGTAATAAGTAATTTTTAACGATAGATTTAATTCATCAAAATGACTAAGAATTACTGCTTGGTAATATATCTACTCACTAGGTAAAGTGTTCTGTTTTTAATATTAATACGGATTACTATTACTAAAAAATAAGTAAATTTGTTCCTATATTTTGTATTGCTTTGCTAAGCTTAAATTAGCATTTAATAAATGAGTCTCTGGCTCAAACCTAATACGTTATAAGGACATAGCTATGAAATTTTTTCGTCAAACGGCTTTGGTTAGTTGTTTTTTATTAGGCACACCTGTATTAGCCGAAAACCAATACTTGCAACAACAGCTTGAACCTATTCTCATTGGTGAATCACACACCATTGAAGAACAGCAGATCCACTCCCCTGAAATGACCATTGCCACATACAAGGCAAATGGCTTTGAGCAAGTTTGGGCTGACATTAAATATGCAAAGCAAGTACTCAACTTAGTCGCACAGTCAGAACTTGAAGGTCTTTCACCCAACGATTATCACTTTGATACATTACTGGCACTTATAGATGAAGTAGATAAACGTGGCACTGATGCAGCCGAGGCACAGTTTGACGTACTAATGACTGACGCAATTATGACCTATGCGAAACATTTGATCCGCGGTAAAGTTAACCCAAAACAGCTAGCATCTACATGGAACTATGAACAATTTGATGTCAGCCCTGATGCTGCAGCAGCTTCTTTACTCAAACATGTAAAATCTAAGAGTCTTGATAAAGGATTAAACAACCTTAAGCCCGTATTACCCCATTATCAAAGGTTAAAGAAAGCGCTAGTATTTTACCGAGAGCTTGATGCAAAAGGTGAGCTACCTGCAATTTCCTTGCAAAGTAAAGCACTTAAACCGGGTCAAACAGACCCAGCAGTGCCGCTCTTAAAACAAAAACTACATCGCTTAAATTATTATACTGGTAACCTATCAGATGCTCACGAGTATGATGATGAACTTGTTGATGCTGTCAAAAAATTTCAATACGCTCATCAAGTTGATGACGATGGTATTATTGGCGGTGCAACTTTAAAACTTCTCAATAAAGACTACAGCGAATATGTGAATGATATTTTAGTTAATTTAGAACGCATTCGCTGGGTTGATAATACGCTCACAGAACGTTTTTTGATCGTAAATATAGCTGGTTATAAGTTGTATTTATTTGAAGATAACAAGCTTAAATGGCAAACCAACGTAGTAGTAGGTCGAAATTACACAAAAACGCCTATTTTTAAAGGTCAAATGAGTTATATCGTGATGAACCCAACTTGGACTGTTCCACGCAGTATTTCAGGTGGCATTATCAAAAAAATGAAAGAAAATCCTAACTACCTAAATGAAAAAGACTTTGTTGTGGTTGATAGCCGTCGTAACCCAGTTGATAGTGAGAGTATTGATTGGGCAAATGCAAGCCGGAAGAACTTTCCGTACTGGTTTGTACAACAACCATCAGAGAATAACTCGCTAGGCCAAATTAAATTTATGTTTCCCAATAAATACTCAATTTATTTGCACGATACACCAGCAAAAAGCCTATTTCAGCAAGACCAACGTGCATTTAGTCACGGTTGTGTAAGAGTCGATGATCCTTTCACCTTAGCTGAAAAAATCTTAGGAACCTCAGATAATTGGTCTCGCAGTGACATTGATGACACTATTGCCGCAAAAGAAACTAAAAAAGTTAGCTTATCTAAACCATTAGACGTGCTATTAATGTACTGGACTGTCTCAGGGAACGATCAGGAAGGTCTTCATTTTTATAGCGATGTTTATAACCGCGATGCAGAACTATTAAAAAAGTTAACTACGCCATTAGCTAATAATTCAATTTAAGGAAAATTATGAAATTAAGCCGTGTTATTTTTTATCTATTTTTCGTTATCAATGCCCAGCGGACTCTAGCCATTGAGCTAAGTGACACGTTACATAGTTTAATTTTAGATGCAAACCAAGTTCTGACTCTTGATAACACGGCTGATTTTACTCCTACTGCTGTTTCAGATGTTGAAACAGCACGACTAGGACCAACCAGCATTGCCATAAATGCGCCCAACAATGCGGGTTTCTACAACCTAGTACTGAGTAATGGTAAAGTCACTAAACACTTGCTCATTATCGTGAAAAAACCTTTCAATTCAGGCAATAAACAATTGAATAATTACCAAATAGGGCTATACCCTGCCCCTTATAAGAATTACCCACAGTACACTGCGCCAAACGGATTTATCGAAATTTTTGAAAAAGACTTATCACGTCAGCTTACTCCTCATGTACAAATTAAAAATGTAATTTGTAAGCAAGTGAGTAGCTTTCCAAAATATTTATATATAAATAACGACGGCTTGATGATGCTCGAAGAGTTACTCACGTTTGTACAAAGTGAAGGGATTAAAGTCAGCAAATTTGCCTTTATTAGTGGCTATCGAACTCCCCACTACAACCGCTCTATTGGTAATGGCAAACACAGCCGACACCAATATGGTGATGCCTTTGACTTATATATAGATGAGAATGGCGATGGCCGAATGGACGACTTAAATGGCGATGGAAAACTAACGATTGCTGATGTTGATGTACTTTATAAAGTGTTCGAAAAATTTCAAAAACAGAGCCGCTATAACGGCGGTATCGGTCGCTATAAACCCGCCTCTCACCACGGTGGTTTTGTTCACATAGATAATCGAGGATTTACCGCTAGGTGGTAATACAATCTTCATATAATCCTTGTTTATATATTATCCAATTGCATTACTGCTGCTTGATTGCTAAGTTATTGTGAGGAAGGGAAAATCACTGTGAAGAGGTGATTTGAGACAGTGGTATTGAAGAAATTTAATCACCCTACTCAATTACACACAACCATCAGTTAGAACAACACTCTATCTCAGCAACGGAGATCCAATAAGCCCCGCTGGTTATTGGCAAGCACTTCAAAATGGGAGTGTATCTGTAGTGCATTACAGTAATTTAGACCACACCAGAATGGTAAGCCTTATCAATCAAGCCATGCGCAATGAGGTTTTACATAGGTTAATGTAACCAACAAATAACAAGGACAGTAATGAACATATTCTGTAAGAAATTAAGGTTGCTTGTAGTTTTTTATTTACTCGCAACTTCAAGCATTGCACACAGCCAAAACAAGCAGGAAGAGATGGCTGATTTTATCCAAGGCTTTCATGACTACAAGCAGTTTAATGGTAATGTATTAGTCGCAAAAGATGGAAAAGTACTGTTTGAACAAAGCTTTGGCTATGCCAACTTTGAATGGGATATAAAGCATAGTGATAAAAGTAAATTTAGAGTTGGTTCAATTACCAAACAATTTACCGCTATGTTAATTCTGCAATTAGCACAAGATGGTAAACTTAAACTCGATGATCACCTTGCAAAATACCTACCTGACTACAGACATGATATAGCCACTAAAATTACTCTTCGCCAAATACTTAATCATACCTCTGGTCTTGGTAATTATACTCAAGCAAAATCGTTTCGTGATGAGTACAGCCGAAACCCCTACAGTGTTGATGAATTTATTCGCTTGCTATGTAGTGATGATCTAGTGTTCGAGCCTGGCACTGAATTTCGTTATAGCAATTCTGGCTACTTTATTTTAGGGGCGGTAATCGAAAAGGTAACAGGTCAAAAATATCAAGACGTATTACAGAAGAACATTTTAGATCCACTCGATATGAAGGATACAGGCTATGATTCTCACAATAAAATCATTAAATTTCGCGTATCGGGTTACGACAACGGCCTAGCAGGCTATAGCAATACTGATTATTTAGATATGTCTATCCCGTATGCTGCTGGGTCTATGTATTCAACAGCACGAGATTTACTAAAATGGGATCAAGCTCTTTACTCGGATAAGTTATTGAACAAAGAGTATAAGAGGCAGATGTATCAAGTTTCTGAGCAAAGAAATTATGCGCTTGGATGGGAAGTAACAAATCTTGATAAAAGCACCTATGGAAAAGCCCTAACACGTATTCAACATGGTGGTGGCATCAATGGTTTTAATGCATTTATAAGTAGGATAATCGAAGACAAATTACTGGTTATCATTTTAAATAACACCGGTGGTGCGCCACTCACTCCCATGACTAATGGCTTACTTGCAATCTACTATGGCAAACCCTACGAAAAAGCGACAGAGCATGCAGATAGTAAACTTTATAACGCATTTAAACATGAAGGTATTGCAGGGTTAAAGAAAACCTATCAGCAAATGGTGAGTGATGATAATACGCCAAGAGAAAGGTCGCTAAACTACTTTGGCTATGAATTAATGCAGATGGGTGAGCTAGACGCCGCAATAACAGTGTTTGAACTCAACAACCAATCTTATCCAGAGTCCGCAAATACGTTTGACAGTTTAGGTGAAGCATATTTAGCTGCCGGTGATAAACAAAAGGCATTAGCAAGTTACAAAAGTGCGTTAAAACTAAACCCTGACAGTGAAAGTGCCAAACAAGCAATTGAGAAATTACAATAAACAAGCTCAGCTACTCTATACCTAAAATAATTAGTTATCGAGTACCCGCTTATCTAAAATCCCTTTTTCAATCAGTTGATTGAGAATCGCCTTGGTTTTTTCTCGGCATATATCACGAACTAAACGAACTGCGGGTGTTATTGACTGACGGCTTGGGCATATTAGCCAAAGCTCTGCACATAAGTGAGGGTAATTTTGCATTACTGGCACTACCCGCCCACTTAGCAAATCATCACTGATATCAATACATGATTTAACCGCAAGGCCTTTACCAGCCACACACCAACGCCTTACCAAGTCACCATCGTTAGATGCTCGGCGGCCTTGCATTTTTACCTTAAAACGTTCGGTTCCATCGGTAAAATCCCAGACATTATTAATGATATCTTGAAGTTGATAAAATAAACCTTGATGCTGGGTTAATTCATCAGGATGTGTTGGCGCGCCATATTCGGCAATGTACTCTGGGGTCGCACATAACAGTCGTGGCACATTACAAATTTTAAAACCATATAAGTTTGAATCAGATGGCGAGCCATACCTAAGTGCGAAATCAACGGAGTCTCGGTAAAAGTCGACATTACTATCGCTAATATGCGGGCGCATACTCAACTTTGGATATTCATCGAGTAACTCATCTAACCAAGGAATAATAATATTGCGGCCTAAATCTGACGATAGTGCGACTCTTAGCTCCCCTTCGATTTCATCATGCTCACCTTTTAAAGCAAGTGTCGCTTGCTCAAGCATGAGCACTGCTTGCTGACACTGAGGTAAAAAGCGCTCCCCAGCCGCAGATAAGCGCAAATGACGAGTTGTACGAACAAATAACTCAGCACCCAGCGCTGCTTCAACACGTTTAATTGCCGCACTGGCGGTAGCGGCTCGCATGTCTAACTTTGCTGCTGCGGTTGTAATACTGCGAAACTCAGCAACCTTGAGGATTAATTTGAGATCTTCAACCAGCATATTAACTAAAATTTTTTGATAATGTTTATTCGATTATGCGCTTTATCGCAAAGTATGCAAGGCGTAAACTGCACCTAATTGTTATACATGCGGGAGCAAATCATGACACACCCTATTATTTCTGACTTACAACGCCGTTACACAAGTAAACGTTACGACGCTTCAAAGCACATTAGCCAAGCAGACTTAGCTGTAATTTTAGAAGCATTACGCTTATCGCCATCGTCTATTAATTCTCAACCTTGGAAATTTGTAGTCATCGAATCAGATCAAGCTAAGCAACGTTTGCATGATAGTTTTGCAAATAAGTTTCAGTTTAACCAACTACATGCTAAAACAGCATCACACACCATTTTATTTGCTTATAACCCAAGCTATAAACGTGCTGATTATGAAAAGGTAATCGATGCTGATATTGCCAATGGTCGTACAAAAGCAGAAAACAAAGAGCAAGCATTTGGCGCATTCGCTTTCGTTGATTTAAATACTGATGAGCAAGGAGTTAACGCACATTGGACAAAAGCTCAAACTTACATTGCTTTAGGTAATACCATGCATACTGTCGCTCGTTTAGGTATAGATTCAACCCCAATGGAAGGCGTAGATAAAGACTTACTTGGTGAGCTTTTTGCTGATGAGTTAGATGGTTATGTATGTGAAGTGGCACTCGCTATTGGTTATCACGAGCCAGAGCAAGATTATAATGCTGCATTACCAAAATCGCGTTTAGATAAAGATGCGGTGATTACTGTAGTTTAAAGCCTAAAGATTATGCAGGCTTTGCCTGCATAATTGTTATTTTAGGTCAGTCTTCACAACCACATTACTCGCCATACCTTCACACAAATCTGCTGTTATTGTGGCAACAGCACCATTAATTAATGCTAAATTAGGGGCTACGTGGCCAATGTCGGCATCAACAATAACTGGGAATAAATTACCTTTAAATGCGAGCTCTATTGCTTGGTATTCATCAAAGTAGCAGTCGTTATTAATTGCAGGGCTGCGGCCAAATACCACCGCATTTACATCAGTAAAAACATCATTCAACTTTAACGATAACAAACAACGTGCAAGAGCCATCGGACTAAGCTCTGCATTTTCTAGGTATAAAATTAATCCCTCAGGCGCATACTGCTTTTTAAATTCATGCAATGCATAGTAATTTGAGGGTAACAACAGACCTAACGTATCTAAACAGCCGCCAATTAAGCGTCCAGACACTTCAATTTGGCGTTTATCTTTATAGTTAATACATCGCCATTGGCTTGGAGCGGTATAGTCAAATTGAGCCTCAGGCTTAGCTTTATAATCAATAGGCTTTTGCTGATAAAAAGGCGACGCGACTTGATGCAGTTGCTGTTTTTCTTCAAGTGACATGGCACTGAATATATTTGCTAAATAAACATCGGGATCGTCAGGGTGAATTTGCATTAAATTTGCAGCGTGCAAGGTTGCCCAGCCACAACGAGTTGTTAATGCACACGCAAACGTGCTGATATCTGAAAAGCCAACCAACCATTTAGGCCTTGCTTTACTTATGGCATTGAAATCCAGAAGAGGTAAAATTTCCATGGTAAGATCACCGCCCCATGGCGGCATAATGGCTGCTATTGAATCATCAGTTAAATACTGCATTAGCTCATCAGCACGTTGCTTTGCACTATTGTGTGAATGACGTAAACAGGCACCTTCAATAACAGTAAAACCTTTGGCAGTTAAGCCATTAAGTACTATGTCTAAGCGTTCATGAAAGACTTTATCAACACCTGATGAAAAAGCACATATGGCTATTTTATCACCTTGCTCAAGCGGTTTAGGATATTGAATTTTTGCCATTATTACTCCTTCATTACGACTGTATAATAGCCAACGTACCGAATAAATCCACGCCTGTAAACAGGCATAAAAAAACCGCGGTAGTAAACCGCGGTTTTTATCAATGCTTGGTTAAGCTATTAAATATACTCAACTTCAATGATTTCGTACTCTACCTCACCGTTTGGTGTTTTAATGATAACGGCATCGTCTACCTCTTTACCAATTAAACCTCGTGCGATTGGCGAGTTAACAGAGATCAAGTTATTTTTGATATCTGCCTCATCATCACCTACGATTTGGTATTTCACCTCAGCGTCGGTTTCAACATTAACGATAGTCACTGTAGTGCCAAAAATAACCTTGCCAGTTTTTGGCATTTTAGTTACATCGATGATTTGCACATTTGAAAGCTTCGCTTCGATTTCTTGAATACGGCCTTCGCAGAAACCTTGTTGCTCACGAGCAGCATGGTATTCAGCGTTTTCTTTCAAATCACCATGTTCACGCGCTTCAGCGATATCAGCAATAATTTTTGGGCGTGTAACTGTTTTTAATTCGTTAAGTTCTTCGCGCAGTAATGCTGCACCACGAACTGTCATCGGAATTGATTGCATATTATTCTCACTTAATCCAAGGGTGAATGTATCACCCTTGGCACATTTCCTTAGTTCATTCGCTGGTGTAATTCCTGAACTGACGTCACACTGCTACGGTCGTCTGCTTGATTAGCAGTACAGTTAGCAAATGCCGCGTTCAGTGTCGTTGTGTAGTTTGTCTTGTGCTGTAATGCACCACGACGTAACACCTTCGAATCTTCAATCGCTTGGCGACCTTCAGTAGTGTTTACAATATAGCTGTATTCACCATTTTTAATTCTATCAAGAATATGAGGGCGGCCTTCGAATACCTTGTTCACGCGACGAACTGCAATACCTGCTTCTTCAAGGGCTTTAGCAGTACCACCTGTTGCATCTAACTCAAAACCAAGGTCAGTCATGGTTTTAGCTAGTTCAACAATACGTGGCTTGTCACTGTTGCGTACCGATAGTAACGCGCGACCACCGCGTGGTAAAGTGTTGCTTGCACCTAATTGTGCTTTAGCGAATGCTTCGGCGAAAGTTTCACCAACACCCATTACCTCACCCGTTGAGCGCATTTCTGGGCCACGGATTGGATCAACACCTTGGAACTTAGCAAATGGCAATACCACTTCTTTAACACTGTAGTAAGGAGGAATTACTTCTTTAGTAATACCTTGGCTCGCCAGCGACTGACCCGCCATACAACGTGCCGCTACTTTAGCAAGCGCGATACCTGTCGCTTTAGAAACAAACGGTACTGTACGTGCAGCACGTGGGTTTACTTCGATTAAGTAAACTTTACCGTCTTTCACAGCAAACTGTGTATTCATTAGACCTACTACGCCAAGCTCAAGTGCCATATCAGTCACTTGCTTACGCATCACGTCTTGAACTTCAGCTGTTAATGAGTGCGCTGGTAATGAACATGCTGAGTCACCAGAGTGAACACCTGCTTGCTCAATGTGCTCCATGATACCACCGATGATTACTTGCTCACCGTCACAGATTGCATCAACGTCAACTTCGATTGCGTTATCTAAGAAATGGTCAAGTAGTACTGGCGCTTCATTTGACGCTGATACTGCTTCAGTCATGTAACGACGTAAATCGTCTTCATCATATACCACTTCCATCGCGCGGCCACCTAGTACGTATGAAGGACGTACAACAAGTGGGAAACCGATTTCAGCTGATTTTGCAATCGCTTCTTCCATTGAAGTTACTGTTGCATTCTCTGGCTGAAGAAGGTTTAAACGCTCAACTAATTGTTGGAAACGCTCACGGTCTTCTGCACGGTCGATAGCATCTGGTGAAGTACCAATAACTGGCACACCGTTCGCTTCAAGTGCACGAGCAAGTTTAAGCGGCGTTTGACCACCGTACTGAACGATAACACCTTTAGGCTTTTCAACACGTACGATTTCTAATACGTCTTCTAGCGTGATTGGCTCGAAGAATAAGCGATCAGATGTATCATAGTCAGTTGAAACAGTTTCAGGGTTACAGTTAACCATGATTGTTTCGTAGCCGTCTTCACGTAAAGCTAATGCTGCGTGAACACAGCAGTAATCGAATTCAATACCTTGACCGATACGGTTAGGGCCACCACCGATTACCATGATTTTATCTTTGTCAGATGGGTTCGCTTCACACTCTTCATCGTATGTTGAGTACATGTAAGCTGTGTCTGAGCTAAATTCGGCAGCACAGGTATCAACGCGCTTGTAAACAGGCACGATATCTAACTGGTGACGCTTTTTACGAATTTCTGCTTCAGAGACACCAGCAATTTCTGCGATACGCGCATCAGCGAAACCTTTACGCTTAAGCTTACGTAAGAACTCAGCATTTAAACCAGCCATACCAACTTCGCTGATTGTTGCTTCGTCTTTTAAGATGTCTTCGATTTGCACTAGGTACCAAGGGTCAATCTTAGTTAGTTCGAAAACTTCTTCTACGCTCATACCGTGACGCATTGCATCTGCTACATACCAAATACGCTCTGCACCTGGCTCACGTAATTCACGGATGATTTTTTCTTTCGCTTTCGGGTCATCAAGAGCAACGATTGGGTTAAAACCCGTTGCGCCTACTTCAAGACCACGTAATGCTTTATGTAATGACTCTTGTTGGTTACGACCAATCGCCATAACTTCACCCACAGACTTCATCTGTGTTGTAAGACGGTCGTTTGAACCGGCGAATTTTTCGAAGTTAAAACGTGGGATCTTAGTCACAACGTAGTCAATTGACGGCTCGAAAGACGCTGGTGTTTTACCGCCAGTGATGTCGTTTTGTAGCTCATCAAGGGTGTAACCTACTGCTAGTTTTGCAGCGATTTTCGCAATTGGGAAACCGGTTGCTTTTGATGCTAGAGCAGATGAACGCGATACACGTGGGTTCATCTCAATGATAACCATACGGCCATCGACTGGATTCACACCAAACTGTACGTTTGAACCACCTGTTTCAACGCCGATTTCACGAAGTACCGCCATCGATGCATTACGCATGATTTGGTATTCTTTGTCTGTTAGCGTTTGCGCTGGTGCAACCGTAATTGAGTCACCAGTATGAACACCCATTGGGTCAAAGTTTTCGATAGAACATACGATGATACAGTTGTCGTTTTTGTCACGAACAACTTCCATTTCGTACTCTTTCCAACCGATTAATGATTCATCGATTAGAAGCTCATTTGTTGGTGATAAATCTAAACCACGCTCACAAATTTCATCAAATTCTTCTTGGTTGTATGCAACACCACCACCGGTACCCCCCATAGTGAATGATGGACGAATGATACATGGGAAACCTATGCGGCTTAGTACATCGTGTGCTTCTTCCATTGAGTGAGCGATTTCTGCACGCGGACACTCAAGACCAATGTTTTTCATTGCAGCGTCAAAACGCTCACGGTTTTCAGCTTTATCGATTGCATCAGCAGTTGCACCGATTAACTCAACGCCGTGTTTAGCCAATACACCGTGCTTATCTAAATCAAGTGCACAGTTTAATGCAGTTTGACCACCCATAGTAGGAAGTACTGCATCTGGCTTTTCTTTTTCAATGATTTTCTCTACCACTTCCCAGTGAATTGGTTCGATGTACGTCGCATCAGCCATTTCAGGGTCAGTCATGATAGTTGCAGGATTCGAGTTTACAAGAATAACTCGATAGCCTTCTTCTCGTAGTGCTTTACACGCTTGTGCACCAGAGTAGTCAAATTCACAAGCTTGACCGATTACAATCGGGCCTGCGCCTAAGATAAGAATGCTTTTTATGTCGGTACGTTTTGGCATTGTTACTCCGGTTAAATTAGTTTGAACGTGCTTGCATCAAATCGATGAAGTGGTCGAATAATGGTGCCGCGTCGTGTGGACCAGGGCTTGCTTCTGGGTGACCTTGGAAGCTAAATGCTGGTTTATCTGTGCGGTGAATACCTTGTAGCGTGCCATCGAATAGTGAAACGTGCGTTGCACGTAAATTCGCTGGTAATGTTGCTTCATCAGCTGCGAAACCGTGGTTTTGCGCTGTGATCATAACAACATTGCGGTCAAGATCTTTAACTGGGTGGTTACCACCGTGGTGACCGAACTTCATTTTTACTGTTTGTGCACCTGAGGCAAGAGCAAGTAATTGGTGACCTAAACAAATACCAAAAATTGGCGTGTCTGTTTCAAGGAAAGTTTTAATTGCTTCAATCGCGTATGTACACGGCTCAGGGTCACCAGGGCCATTTGATAAGAAGATACCGTCTGGGTTAAGTGCTAATACATCTTCTGCTGATGTTTGTGCAGGCACTACGGTTAATTTACAACCGCGGTCTACTAACATACGTAAGATATTACGTTTAACACCGAAGTCATAAGCAACAACGTGGAACTTCTCGTCTGCTGCTTCTAGCGTTTTAAAGCCTGAACCTAATGTCCAGCTTGATTCACGCCACTCAAAATTTTCCTTGGTTGAGACAACTTTTGCTAAATCCATGCCTTTTAAGCCTGGGAAGGCTTGCGCAGCTTCAAGCGCTTTTTTCTCATCTAACTCGTCGCCCGCGATGATACAACCATTTTGAGCGCCTTTATCACGTAAGATACGTGTTAATTTACGAGTGTCGATGTCTGCAATACCTAAGATATTGCGTTCTTTTAAGTAATCACTTAACGATTGCTCGTTACGGAAATTACTTGCTAGCAGTGGCAAATCACGGATCACTAGGCCTTTAGCCCAGATTTGACCCGCTTCTTCGTCTTCGCTGTTAGTACCCGTATTACCGATATGTGGGTACGTCAAAGTTACGATTTGTTCCGCGTATGAAGGGTCAGTCAAAATTTCTTGATAACCAGTCATAGACGTATTGAATACTACTTCGCCCACTGACATGCCGTCAGCGCCGATTGCAGTACCGCGAAACACTGTGCCGTCTTCTAGGACTAACAGAGCGGATTTAGTCAAGTTAACCTCCTAACAGTAAAAAACGGGAGTAAAGTCATTTGCTCTACTGCCCGTTTATAGCGATTGGAAACACGCATTTATGAATTTTTGGCAAATTGGCGCTATTCTACAGTAATTTAGCTTGTAGATCTAATCTTAATTAATAAAATAGTAAAAATAAGCGCTATTAACTAAAAACTCGCTGAAACTGCCAAAAATCAAACTAAACTACTTCAAGTCAAGCACATCTTGCATATCATAAAGTCCAGCTGGTTTATTTTTCAACCAGCCCGCAGCTCTTACAGCTCCTAATGCAAAGGTCATTCTTGAACTTGCTTTATGAGTTAATTCTAGCCTTTCGCCAGAAGTTGCGAAATATGCGGTGTGTTCACCTACTATATCCCCGCCTCTCATGACCGAATAACCTATTTCATTTTGCGATTTTGCATGTTCGTCATTGCTTCTGTCAAATCGTGCAACTTCATCGTGTTGCCAGCCTTTTGCCTCAGCAATTGCTTCTCCAATTGCCAGCGCGGTGCCCGAAGGTGCATCAATTTTGTGACGATGATGAGCTTCAAATATTTCGATGTCCATGTCATCGCCAAACTTCACAGCCGCAGTCTGCACTAAGTTAAGCAGTAAATTCACACCTACGCTATAATTGCGCGCAAAAACAATCGGAATATGCTTTGCTGCTTCATTTAAAGCATCAATGTCGTCTTGATTAAGACCCGTGGTACCAATTACCATCGCGATATTTTTTTCTACGGCTGTTTTTAAATGACTACGCATACCTGCAGGTAAGGTAAAATCAATCAGTACATCAGTATCTTTTACATCTGACTCTTTACTAAATGACACATCAGCTGTTGCGGCACTGTTTAATTGATTAACGGCAATATCTAAAAGTGGCGAGTTGTCACGAACATACGCGCCCGTTAAAGTTGCATCTTCTTTTTTTGTGACAGCTTCTAAAAGTGCCAGCCCCATACGGCCGTTTGCACCAAATACACCTATACGATTCATACTATTACCTTACCTATTCTTATTAGCTGGCTAGATTTTATCGAAAACTCATGTAATAGTCAGGTTAGCTTATAAAAAACACTGAGCTAATTTATGCTGAGTTTATGTTTTATAAAATAACAACAATAATAACAGATAGTCTTTGCATTTAGCCATCTATACATTTAAACTTCTTCCTTTGCGCCGATTTGGTCTTTGGCTTGCGGGCGCTGTTGATGTCTTTTAGACACAACTAAATACAGCTAAAAGAAGTCTTTGGCTGTGTTATTGGTTATCTAACGAGGAATATGATGCAGCCATCATTTAATAAAACAAAAGCAAAATTATCTTTGCTGCCGCTTTTGGTGTTTGTCGGCTTATTTTTAGGCGCTGGCTTATACTTACAATCTCAAGGTGTTGATTACGCTTTTTATCAATTACCTGCTCCAGTGGCAATTTTACCTGCCATCATGCTGGCGTTTATCTTAAATAAAAATACCATCAACCACAGTGTTGAAACCTTTATTAAAGGTGCTGGCCACAGCAATATCATCACGATGTGTTTGATATATCTTCTCGCTGGTGCGTTTTCTGCGGTTGCCGGTGCAACAGGTGGTGTTGATGCCGTTGTTAATGCAGGTTTATCACTTATACCGCCAGCATTATTACTACCGGGATTATTTTTAATCGCCGCTGTTGTGTCGACTGCAATGGGTACTTCAATGGGTACTATTGGTGCTATTGGTCCGATTGCTTATGCCGTCGCCCAAAAAACAGGTATTGATCCATCACTGATGGCAGGCACGATTGTATCGGGTGCCATGTTTGGTGATAACTTATCAATTATCTCTGACACAACGATTGCTGCAACCCGCACGCAAGGCTGTGAAATGAAAGATAAATTCCGCGAAAATTTAAAAATTGCACTGCCTGCTGCAGCATTAACAATCGGTTTGTTATTTTTCTTAACACCTACTGCAGAAGCTGTAGAAACTCAAGACTTCGATATTTTATTAGTATTGCCTTATGCCTTTATCTTGGTACTCGCGGTAATGGGCTTTAACGTATTTGTGGTGCTATTTAGCGGTATTATCTTTGCTGCACTCATGGGCTTTACTGGCAGCTATGAAGGGGCGAGTTTTGTTAAAGATGTTTATAAAGGCTTTACCGATATGCAGGAAATTTTCTTGCTATCGATGTTTATTGGTGGACTTTCAGAATTTATCCGTATTAATGGTGGTCTTGATTATATTGCTAACAAAATTCAAGCAATTACTAAAGTTATCGCTAAATGGCACCGTAAAGTTGCTGATCAATTAGGGATTGCAGCCCTCGTTATGACCAGCAACCTATGTATTGCTAATAATACGGTATCAATTATTGTTGCAGGCCCAATTGCTAAAAAATTAGCGGATGATGGCGAAATTACAGGTAAGCGTTCAGCAAGCTTGCTTGATATTTTTGCTTGTGTAACACAAGGCTCACTGCCTTATGGCGCACAAGCGCTATTGTTGGGTGCTACTTTTAAAATTAGCCCATGGGAAGTATCAACATCATCTTATTATTGTTTTATTCTTGCTTTTACTGCAGTAGCGGTAATTTGCTTACGTCGGAATAAAGCATAAGTTAAATAATTTTTGCCAAGATACGCCCAATTTAGGGCGTATCTGCTATAATCCTCCTGTATATACCCAAACCACCTCAAGATGCGAGTTTCAGTTGGAATTAAAAGCGATTTAGGCAAGGCATTGATTGCAAGTAATAGTGGTTCTATTGTTAAAATCAATAACGCAGTATAAATCGCTTTTAAACCAACCCTTTGGGCGCTTCACAGGCACTTACTCTCATCGTTGTTACTTCTTAAAAGGGATTGCCATTGTTGCAAAGTAACGCCTTGATATTAAGCACCTGTGAAACGCTGAATTCTGCATCTTGAGGTGGCTTGGGTATATAACCCTTTACACCATCAATATTGAGATATGAACTTGAAAAAGATCCTTTCTGTTGCTGCGCTATGTGCAGTAAGTACTTCAGGCTATGCCGCTAATTGGAGCTCTACGCAATTACACGTTAATAACGGTGAACACAAAAATCCGTTTTCATTAACTAAGTCAAATACCACGGTTGTTTCATTGCAACACGCTTCTGGTTACGACTATGGCGATAACTTCTTTTTTATTGATTACAGCAATGACGACCGTCAAGATGGCTATCAAGACAAAGACTTTTATGGCGAGTGGTATTCAACATTTAGCTTATCAAAAATCTCTGGCAATGACTTTTCATACGGCGCAATTGCCGATGTAGGCTTAACAGCAGGTTTTAATGCAGCGGGTGACGCAAAAGTACTGAAGTATTTACCAGGTGTAAAATTGAACTGGCAAGCTCCGGGCTTTAGCTTTTTATCTACCCTATTCACCGCTTACATTGATGACAGTGAAGGCGTAGCACGTGGTGGCGCACCAACTGAATCAAACAGCTGGATGATTGATGTTGCATGGGGTTACCCATTTACTATTGGCTCACAAAAGTTCAATGTAACAGGCCATGTTGAATACATCGCTGAACGTGAAAATGAATTTGGTGAAGATGTAAAAGCGTGGATTTTAGCACAGCCAATCATTACTTGGGATTTAGGTCATGCAATGAGCATGAAAGAAAATACCCTACTGCTAGGTCTTGAGTGGCAATACTGGCACAACAAGCTAGGTACAGACACTACTGAGTCAGTACCACAACTTCACGTTGAGTGGACGTTTTAACGAGTTGCTAGTTGCTAGTTGCTAGTTGCTAGTTGCTAGTTATCAAATTAAAGCCTGCAGTTATCTAAACTACAGGCTTTTTAAATTTTAGAGTAAAATTTGACATACATTCGATCGTGGTTCTACAGTTAGATTTTAGGAGAACCTCATGAATAAATCATTTATCATTAGTAGCTTACTAGCTTTAACTACTTCTTTCCTAGCCAATACAACTGAGCTTAAACCTGCAATAAAATGCGGTTTACCAAAACCTTACTCAATGCCAAAACTTGATCAAGTTACTTACGACGGAAAAGCCTGTTTTTGCCAAGAAAATGATTGTAATTGGAAAGATATAGATATTACTCTTTTAATTGAGGGTATAGCTATGGTTAGTCTGGCGCAAAAATGTGGTATTCCTGAGCAGCTATCCGCTCCTTCAATCGAGCAGACAACTTACCCAGGAAAAGTGTGTATTTATGAGAATAAAAAATATTATTGGCAAAATGTTGATATTCAACCTTTGCTCTATTGATCATAATTTACACTGCGGGGTTTTCCCTTTCGCTCTAGCCGCTTGTTGAGCTTTTAATGCATCTGACATGTGCTTTTGAAGCTCTTTAATTCGGTTACCCGGAGCTGGGTGAGTCGACATAAACTCGGGTGTACCACTACTACCTGCTGCACTCATATTTTGCCAAAGAGATACTGATTGCTCTGGGTTAAATCCTGCTTTTGCCATTAAATCTAGACCTACAATATCTGCCTCTGATTCATGTGAGCGACTAAATGGTAATACCACCCCATATTGTGCGCCTAAACCCAAAGCCTGCATGATTTCGCCTCGATATTGCACATTCCCCATATCAAGTGCCGCACCACCAACTTGTAAGCCAGTTTGTAAAAGTGCATTCTGTGAAACACGTTCATTTGAATGTTCAGCTATCACGTGTGCAACTTCATGACCTAAAACAGTAGCAAGTTGGTCTTGGTTTACCGCTACTTTTAATAAACCAGTATGAACCCCGATATAACCACCCGGTAAGGCGAATGCATTTGCAGAATCGTCTTCAAATACTACAACTTCCCAAGACTGTTTTGCATACTCATTTGGCAGTACAGAAATTACATCATCGGCAATACACTTAACATAGCTATTAACTCGTGGGTCTTTATTAACAGGCTGCGTTTTTTTCATTTCTGCAAAACTGGCTTGTCCCATTTGATTCATTTGTTGATCAGAGTAAAGCGCAATTTGCGTGCGTCCTGTTGGTGAGGTTTTACAACCAGCTAAAACAGCGGTAGCTAACACTGCCATCAATAACTTTTTCATACGAATCCTTGAAATACTTGGTGCAATAATCGCTAATATAGCAAAGCATTGCTTAATTTTATATGAAAATGAACGACCTCATTATCAGTTGTTGTTTTTTCGTTAATTCTTTTACTTAGCAGGCAAACTAAGTTCACCACAGGGGTTCACACTGCTACAATAGTGACCTAACTTTCGATTAATGAGTAACCAATGCCTTCCCCAGAGATTTTAAATAAACGCATTTTATTACCGTTACTGGCAAGTATTGTTGCAATTACCCCTCTTGCCATAGATTTATACCTACCTGCAATGCTGGTAATTGCAAACGACTTGCAAACGACGATGCCAAATGTGCAAATTTCACTGAGCATTTATCTTGCAGGTTACGCCCTTGGCATGTTGTTTTTTGGTCCAATTGCCGATGAGCTTGGTAGGCGACTACTTGCTAAAGTAGGCTTAAGTTTATTCGGTATTAGCTCATTGGCTCTGGCATTTTGCCAAAATATTGAATTGTTTTGGTCTTTAAGAGCCATTCAAGCTTTTACCGGAGCTGCTGCGACGGTTGTAGTGCCCGGGATCATTCGCCATATTTACCGCGAAAATACTGCTAAAGGTATGTCGTATGTGTCTATGATTATGATGGTGGCTCCACTGATAGCCCCTACCCTTGGCTCACTCATTATGGGCATCTCAACCTGGCAGGTTATTTTTATCGTTCTAGCAGGCTATAGCTTTACAATTTTAGCCTTAGTCCAAATACATCTGATCGATATTCCTATATTTAAAAGTAAACAGCGCGGTTTAGCATTGTTTTTCAATAGTTATAAAACGGTATTTTCACGCCGCAGCGCACTTGCCGATATTGCCAGCTCTATGTTTGCCTCATTCGCATTCTTTTGCTTTTTAACATCAGTGCCTTATGTATATCTCGATTTCTTCAAAGTAGATGAGCAATTGTTCGGTGTGCTATTTGCTTTTAACGTGTTGGCTTTAATGTTCGGTAACTTTATGAATACACGTTTAGTGCCACGTTTAGGCTCTCGTAAACTTTTATTTATTGGCCTTGGCATTGGCTTTGTTGCTGGCGGGGCATTGTTATTATTCAGTGTGATGCATTTATCGCTATATTTCATCGTTGCCACCATTGCACCATTAATGATGAGCTTAGGTATTGTAGCAAGTAATGCAGACTCATTGATTCTTATGCAATTTGAAGAAAAGTCAGGTACTGCAACAGCTGTTATTGGTACACTGAGATTCGGTAGTGGTGCTTTAGTTGGGCCTATCCTTGCTTTTGTTCATCCACAAAGTGCTATTCCATTTTCTGCGATGATGTTCAGCGCACTGATACTGATATTACTTGTACAGCTTTGGCATCGAAAACGATACCAATCGACTTAAATCTTGAACACAATTTTAATAAAAAAAATGCCTGTAATTTACAGGCATTTTTTCTATCTCTTTAAAGCTTATTCAGCTTCTTTCGATACCATAACCATTGCAGGACGTAATAAACGGCCATTTAATGTGTAACCTTTCTGCATTACTGCAAGAACAGTGTTAGGTGCTACGTCATTGCTTGGCTGAATTGACATTGCTTGATGAAATTCAGGATTAAATTGTTCACCCTGAGGATTAACAATTTCAACACCGAATTTTGATACCGCATCATTAAAACTCTTAACGGTCATTTCGATACCTTCAAGCACAGGTTTAAGCTGTTCATTTTCTTTATCAGAAAACTCAATTGCACGCTCTAGGTTATCGATAACAGGTAGTAATTCGTTGGCAAACTTTTCAAGTGCAAACTTATGTGCTTTTTCTACATCTTGAGCGGCACGACGACGCATGTTCTCAACATCTGCTGCAGCGCGAACAACACTGTCTTTTTGATCGTTTATAGTTTGCTTAGCAGCTTCTAACTCGCTGTGCAGTAGCGCGATTTCTGCTTCAGGGCTCATTTCTTCGCCTTCAACTTGCTCTGCTGCTTCAACGGCTGCATCAACATCCGCTTGCATTTGTTCAAATTCTTCGTTTAGTTCAACTTCTTGCTCTGGTGATTTTGTCTGCTCAGACATAGCTTACATGCTCCAATTCTTTACAACTGCGGTAATTATGGGGATTGAATAAAAAGATTCAAGAGGCTGATGAGCCGATTAACTCAAATTCTTGGATGATTGCTTCTATTTGTGCTGATTTTGGACAAATAACACAAAATCGACTCTGATATTCTTGGTTATTAAAGTATGGAACGCTGATAACCATTAGCTCATCACAATCAGTAAATGGTAGTTGTTCTGTATTAAGAACCGATAAACCATTTTTAAATGCCAACTTATCTTCAACGAAATTTAAAAATGATACGCCAATATTAAGACTGGTTTGGCAATCAACTTGGCGATAAAGATAATTTTCGCCCACCACAATGCTATTATCAGAGCCCAGTTTTTGACTTAACTGTCTTGTCCATTGTGTGAGTGAATCATGACAATTATGCGGTGCAGTGTTGGCCATCGCCTTCATGCGATACAATCCTTCCATCAGGGTTTGTTGACTGAACACCGTGTTTAGCCAAGTCGCAAATTGATAACGCACAGCATCACTTGAATCCTCAGGTTTAGTGATACAAATATTGTGGCTTTGCCCTGCTCTATCAAGCAACAAAATAAGCCAGTTGCTAGCATCAAAATCAAGTACTTCAACACGGAAAACCAGTTGTGAACTTACCTGTGGCAAGCCAACACAACAACAGACCTTGTAACGTTGACTCAAGCCATGAGCTAATTCAACAAGCTGGGCTTGCTGTGGTTGCCAATAAGTTGCAATTTGCGGTAACTCAAAAAACTCTGACAGCCAATATTCAAACCCTTCATTGGTGGGTACACGGCCAGCAGATGTATGAGGTGAATATAATAAGCCCTCTTTTTCGAGACGTGCCATCGCATTACGCACCGTAGCTGAGCACACAGCCATGCCTTTTTGTTTAGCAATTCGTGATGAAGCAACAGGCAACCCTTCACCATTACAATAAAGGCTCATTACTGCTGAAAATATTTGTTGGTCACGCGGATTTAATTTCATAATTAATACATCTTGCTCCTTGACCTTTGATATTTGGGCGCTGCAAGTTTATTTCAAGTTATTTTCAAAGCATTAATTTTTAATGTAATCTATTGCTATGAAAGTTTAAGTGCAATTAACATGGATTCACCGTTCAAGACCATAGGTTTGATTGGCAAACCTAATCACAGCGCCGCAGCCACGACCCTGCAACGCCTTCATACTTTTTTACTTGCCTTAGGCTTTGAAGTGCTCGTCGAGCAACGAACTGGACGCCAACTTGACAACGTACCAGCCGAAAACTTAGTTAAGTTAGTTGATTTAGGTGAACGGGCAGATTTAGCCATTGTTGTTGGCGGCGATGGAAACATGCTTGGTGCTGCTCGCGTTCTTGCGCGCTTTGATGTTGCAGTTATTGGTGTAAACAGAGGTAACTTAGGCTTTTTAACTGATTTAAACCCAGAAGGTTTTGAAGCAAGTCTTGAACACGTCCTGAGCGGACAATTTATCGAAGAAAAACGCTTTTTATTAGAAGTTGAAGTCTATCGTCATGCCGAACTTAAGAGTGCGAATTTGGCGGTTAATGAAGCTGTTCTTCATGCCGATAAAGTTGCCCATATGATTGAGTTTGAAGCCTTTATTAACAACGATTTTGTGTTCTCACAGCGCTCAGACGGCTTAATTGTCTCAACACCAACAGGCTCAACTGCTTATTCATTATCGGGTGGCGGGCCTATTCTAACACCTGAGCTGAACGCAATTTCATTAGTACCTATGTTCCCACATACTTTATCAAGTCGTCCCCTAGTGGTTGATGCCGATAACGAAGTGCGCTTAAAGCTCAGCCTCGAAAATACCGACAGTCTGCAAGTAAGCTGCGACAGTCATGTGGTTTTGGCGGTATTGCCCGGAGATGAAGTGGTTATCAAAAAGGCCGATAAACACTTGCGCTTAATTCACCCTAAAGACTATTCCTACTATGATGTTTTGAGAAAAAAACTTAATTGGGGAAGTCGGCTATTTTAAATAGCAATTTTTATCTTAAATAATTGCCAAGGCAGATTGATTAGCGCAAAATAATCATACTTAATGCTGTAATTTTTTAAGGATACTTCACCGAAATGAGCTATATCGTTTTTCTTGCTCTGTTATTACTTATCACCTTGCTAGGGTGTTACTGGATGGTTGAAAGCAACCGTCGTAAAGCGATTGAGGCTGAAAAGAAACGTTTTAACCAACGTGTAAAAGAAATTAATAATGACTTTAAAAGCAAGTTGATTGACTTTAGCGAAGGCAAACTTATTCGTCCGAAAAATGTTTCGCGTTTAAGTCAAATTACGAGTAACTTTTTTGTTGTTCAAGCTCATAATGAAGAAAACCTTGCTCACCTTGAATACATCAGTGATTTATTGATAAATACCATCATAATGGAAGCGAGCAAAGCGCAGACACCAGAAGAATTAGATCAATTAGCTGACCGCCTTCAATATTTCATGGCTGAACTTCCTTACAATGGCATCGAGTACAACAAGTCATTTTATCAGGAATCTTTGCCGTCGCTAATTGAAGTCATCAAGTATCAGCCGCCGACAATGCCCTCAGATGAACAAGCAAAAGAGCTGAACTCATCGAATCCAAAAGACATAAACCAAGAAAATCAGAACGCAGAATTAAGCAAAGTTTAAAATTTAATTTGCAAAACCCAAAAACACTGTATAAATTAACAGTTAATTAGCTGGATGGATAAACAGTATGTTAATTGGGTTAGAAATTAAAAATTTTGCCATCGTCAGTAACTTGAGTACTGAGTGGCACAATGGCATGACCGCCATTACAGGTGAAACCGGCGCAGGTAAATCAATTGCCATCGACGCGCTATCATTGTGCCTTGGTGAACGAGCTGATGCAGCTGCGGTTCGCCCAGGCTCTGAACGCGCAGAGATCTGCGCTGAGTTTGATATTAGCCAACTTCCGCTCGCCCAACAGTTTTTAGAACAGCATTTACTTTCAAATAACGACGGTGAATGTTTGCTGCGTCGAGTTATTTGTAAAAATGGCCGCAGCAAAAGCTATATTAATGGCAGCTCAGTAACCGCTGCGCAATTAAAAGAGTTAGGTCAGTATTTAATTTCAATTCATGGCCAACACGCCCATCAGCACTTGTTAAAGTCTGAGCATCAATTACATTTACTTGATGCTTATGCAGGCCACAACCAGCTATTAACTGATGTTAAAGAGCGCTACAAAGCTTACCAAGCATTACTCAAAGAATTTAATCATTTAGAGCAGCAGCAACAGCAACAAGCAGCTCAAAAGCAGTTATTAGAGTATCAGGTGGCTGAACTTGATGAATTTGCTTTACAGCCGGGTGAATTTGAGGAGATTGAAGCTGAGCATCACAAACTAAGTCATAGCCAAACTATCTTAGAGTCATGCCAGCGTGAGCTACAACACTTATACGAAAGTGACGAGCTAAGTGCTTGTTCAATGTTACAACACAGTGCGCAGCAATTTGCTGAGCTTGCTAGTTATGATGAAAGTTTATCGAGCATTGCAGCGCTACTTAGCGAGGCTGCTGTACAAGTTGAAGAAGCAAGCCGTGAAATTCGTAGTTATGTCGATGTAACTGACTTAGACCCCGCTCGCTTAGATGAAGTTGAAACACGGTTAACAGGTATTATGGACCTTGCCCGCAAGCACCATATAAAACCAGAAGAGTTAGTTGAGTTTCATCAATCTATCAGTGAAGAGTTAGCATCAATCAGTTATAACAGTGACCGTTTAGGTGCGCTTGAAAGTGAAATTGATGATGCGCTTGAGCAATACAAACAGGCAGCACAATTATTAAGTGAAAGCCGTCATAGTTACGCACAAACACTTAACCAATTAATTAGCGATAGCATGGCGAACTTATCGATGGAAAATGGCAAGTTTGCGATTGATATTCAGCAAGCTACCGATAAAGCGCCAAGCTCAATGGGCTTTGATATGGTTTCGTTTTTAGTATCAACTAACCCAGGTCAACCAATGCAAGCACTTTCTAAGGTGGCCTCGGGTGGTGAACTATCACGTATTAGTTTAGCGATTCAGGTTATTATT